>CAZCRJ010000106.1:0-7839 GCA_964501015.1 uncultured Roseivirgaceae bacterium
ATGAATATTGTTATGGGTCGCGGACCAACAGGATTTACCAACACAGCCGATGCTATTCTGGCGAACACCAACAGCCGTGATGTGGTGAAGAGTTTTAATACAACCGGATTTAATAACATGAAAAATCCGGTGTATGGTACCATCACGCTTGATATGTTTATGGCCGGAGATAGTGTACCAGGAAAAAAGATCGTACATCAACTGGCACATGATGCGGGTTTCGCGGAGTGTTACGATGTTGGGGGCAACGATACGTTTCAACTGATGGAACAATTCGCGTTCTTCTGGATTAACCTGGCGATGATACGCGGACAGGGGAGAGAAATTGGTTTTAAACTAGTGAAACGATAACGGCTATTGATTCAATAGATTTATTTTAGTTAAATAGGTTTAGCTCTTGACCATCATACGAAGCAAAGACCATACTCGGGTGTGAGTCGAGATGAAACATATTTCCTTCGCTATCAATCGCAATCGCTCCGGCAAAGCCATCAAAAGGTTTTAATTCCGTAAATGTTTTTTCACAAGCGGCTTGCAATGAAAATCCATCGGTAACACGGGTGGCAATTTTAGCCGCAACGGCACCGCTCACAATATCTTCCCCAACTCCGGTACAAGAAATGCCACACGATGCATTGGCATAATTTCCAGCAACGGTAGCCGAATCCGAAATCCTTCCGGGTATTTCAAATCCTTTTCCTCCGGTAGACGTTGCTGCCGCAAGGTTCCCGTTTCGATCTAACGCAACACAACCAACGGTACCCAGTCCGGCACTTTCTGCTTTTTCTTCATATTCCTTTCTGCGTTGTTTCGTTTCAGTAGAAAAGTATGGGAAGTGGTGTGCGCGGGCATACTGCAAGGCTCCCTCACCGCCCAGTACACGGTCGTCTTCCATAAGTAAAAGTTTTGCGATGTGTATGGGGTTCTTTACATCTTCAATATTAATGACGCCAGAGAATTTTTGAGTTACGCCATCCATGAGGGATGCACTCATCCGGATTTTACCATCGCGTTGAATTTGTGAGCCTATACCAGCGTTAAACAAGTCACAATCTTCCAATAACGCCACAGCGTAAACCACTGCATCCAACGCGTTGTGCTCCTGTAAAAACTGATACGATTTTTCAACAATTTCAGTCAGCGCCAATTGCTTGGCTTCTTTAACCGCTTTTGTGGTTAGCGATTCACTGAAGAAACCACCGTGCAGGATTAGCTTAGGGCTTGCCATTAGTCTGTTTTGTCATGCTTTACTGGAAATCCTTTATATGATTTGTGGATTACCATGGTATGATTTTCGAGGTCGTACAAATCGCCCATAGACATCACGTGTACCACCAGGTGTTCAATGGATATGGGTTCGCCCAGGGCAACTTCTGTAAGGTTGGTATCCCGGATATACCGGCCATCCACCAGTATTACCAGGCCCGAACCGATGGCTTCTAACTTCTTTCCATCAGTAATGAGTAAGCCGGTGTCTTCACCCAGTCCTACGCCAAGTATAATTGGATTACTGACAACCGCCTGAAATAACCGTCCGATTCTTCCACGGTGTACAAAATGTGTATCAAAAATTACGTCATTGATCAGGCCCAGTCCGCTGGTGATTTTCACTTCTCCTTTTAGGAGCGCTTCGTGTGCGGCTCCCTGGTAGATCATATTATTGGAACAAGCCGCTGCTCCGGCAGAAGTTCCGGCAATCACAAACGATTCGTTGATGTATTTTTTGAGCAGGGTTTTATGAAACACGGTGCCTCCCAACAAGGAAGATAGCCGCAATTGATCGCCACCGGTAAAGACAACAATGTGGGAAACTTCAAGGCGATGATTAACCTCCGGTGAATTGGCCTCTTCACGCGTCCTAATTGTGAGCACACCCACGTTGTGCGCGCCCAGGTAGGAGAAGGCTTTTACATATTCGTTGCCAACATCTTCCGGTACCTGTGATGCGGTAGTGATTACTTCAATACGTGAAGTATGGCCGTGTGATGATGCAGTAAGAATTCGTTTCAGAATGCCGCGTTCGAAGAAGTTGAAGTTTTTCTCAATTTCCTTTTCGAAATTCTTTTCGGTAAAACTACCCTTATCTACTGCCCCCCCGATTACAATGAGTTTACCCCGTGGCACTAAATT
This sequence comes from uncultured Roseivirgaceae bacterium, assembly GCA_964501015.1. Taxonomy (GTDB): domain Bacteria; phylum Bacteroidota; class Bacteroidia; order Cytophagales; family Cyclobacteriaceae; genus UBA2336. Next base: position 2,131 of record CAZCRJ010000106.1, read on the forward strand.
AAGTCTGCAAAATTGGCGTAATGTTAACCGATTCCGTTCTATAAACAATGACAGCATAATTTGAAATGCGCATTTACTTTGCTAAAATTAGAACAATCTAGTTACCCTAACCCTGCTGTCTGCAATGAAGATTTTGAAAATCCAGGCCCTCCGTGGTCCCAATATCTGGAGTATTAACCGTAAGAAACTGATTCAAATGCGGTTGGACCTTGAAGAATTGGAGCAACGCCCTACGGATAAAATTGAAGGATTTCGCGAGCGCCTGGAAGCGATGTTTCCCACCATGTATGAACACCGCTGTTCTGAGGGACGTGCCGGTGGTTTTTTTTATCGCGTAGAACAAGGCACCTGGATGGGGCATGTGATTGAACATATTGCCCTTGAAATTCAGACCCTGGCCGGAATGGACACCGGGTTTGGTCGCACACGCGAAACAAAAACGCCCGGAATTTATAATGTAGTATTCAGTTATATGGAAGAGAATGTGGGCATGTATGCTGCAGAGGCTTCCGTTCGTATGGCTGATGCGCTGGTGAATGGATCAGCATATGATGTTTCGGCTGATATCCAGAAAATGCGGGAGATTCGGGAAGATGTGCGACTAGGCCCCAGTACGGGATCGTTGGTAGATGAAGCAGTGTCACGCGACATACCATGGATCAGGTTGGGTACGAACTCACTAGTACAGTTAGGGTACGGTGTTAACCAGGTACGTTTTCAGGCAACCATCACACAAAACACGAGCAACATTGCTGTGGACATAGCCTGTAATAAGGAAGACACCAAGCGCCTGCTCGACATGGCCGCTATTCCGGTAGCGAAAGGCGACATATGTATGGATGAGGAAGAATTACGAAAGACGATTGAGCGTATAGGGTATCCGATTGTGATCAAGCCCCTGGATGGTAATCATGGAAAAGGGGCATCCATTAATGTGAACCAATGGGAGGTTGCCGTAGAAGGGTTATACCATGCAAAGAAGTACTCACGCAGGGTAATTGTTGAGAAGTTTATTACCGGGTATGATTTCCGAATACTGGTCATCAATAACCAGGTGGTTGCTGCGGCCCAGCGCGTACCGGCACATGTGAGAGGTGATGGCATTCATACTGTTGAGAAACTTATTGAAATTGAAAACCAGGATCCGAGAAGAGGCTACGGACATGAAAATGTACTAACCGAAATTTCTGTTGATCGTGATACCCTTGATCTGCTTGAAAAAAAGAAGTATACACTGCAGTCAGTGCCGGCCAGAAATGAAATCGTTTACCTGAAATCAACGGCAAACCTCAGCACGGGAGGAACTTCCATTGATGTAACCGACCTGATGCACCCTGATAATGTTTTTGTAGCCGAACGGATTGCCCGTGTTATTGGGCTGGATGTGTGCGGAATTGACATTATGGCTCCCAACCTGACGCAACCATTAAAGGAAAGCGGGGGAGTGGTGTTGGAAGTAAACGCTGCCCCAGGCTTCCGTATGCACCTTGCACCAGCAGAAGGCTTACCCCGCAATGTGGCGGCACCGGTTATTGATATGCTCTATCCGCCCGGTAAACCGTCACGCATTCCCATCATTGCTATTACCGGAACAAACGGAAAAACCACCACCACCCGGTTACTGGCACACATTGTAAAGAATGTTGGATACAGGGTAGGCTTCACTACTTCCGATGGCATTTATGTTCAGAATCATATGCTGGAGAAAGGCGATACAACAGGGCCACTTAGCGCTGAATTTATTTTAAAAGATCCAACGGTAGAATTTGCTGTGCTGGAAACAGCACGCGGTGGTATTCTCCGTGCCGGACTTGGGTTCAGCCGGTGCGATATTGGCATCATCACTAATATTGCTGAAGATCACCTCGGCTTAAGTGATATTGATACGCTTGAGGATTTGGCCAGGGTTAAATCGGTAGTAGTGCGCAGCATTAAAAAAGAGGGCTGGGCTGTGCTGAATGCTGAAGATCCTTCCTGTGTAAAAATTGGTAATGAACTGGATTGTAAAATTGCCTACTTCAGCCTGGACGAAAATAACCTGGTTATTCGAGAGCATTGTAAAACAGGCGGAATTGCGGCCATCTATGAGAATGGATTTATTACCATTAAAAAAGGCGATTGGAAAATCCGCATTGAAAAAGTAACCACTATCCCGCTGACGTTTGGTGGCAAGGCCAGGTTTATGATTGGCAATGTGCTGGCAGCCTCGCTGGCAGGATACCTCTTTGGCTTTAAAACCGAAAGCATTCGGTTATCCCTGGAAACGTTTATCCCGTCTGCAGCCTTAACACCGGGAAGGATGAATATATTTAAGTTCAGAAACTTCCAGGTGATGATAGACTTTGCTCACAACCCGGCAGGGTATATGGCCATTGAAGAGTTTCTCAATACGGTTGAGTCACCCAAGAAGATCGGGATCATATCCGGTGTGGGCGATAGGCGGGATGAAGATATTACCGAGTGTGGTCGGATTGCGGCCCGCATGTTTGATCATATTATTATCCGCCAGGAAAAACATTTACGCGGCCGAACCGAGCAGGAGATCATTGACCTCATTCTGAACGGGATTACCTCTGTGGACAAAAAGATGACCTATGAAATAATTCCGAAGGAAGTGGAAGCCATCAAGCATGCAATATCCATAGCGGAGCAAGGTACCTTTATTACCGCGTTAAGTGATGTGGTCACCAATGCCATTGAAATTGTGCAGGAATACCTGGATAAGGAAGCAGGATTGTAGCCCATGCTTCTCCTGCATAAATGATTTTTTGTCAGCTTACCGGTTTACGGAATGGTACTCGAGTAAATACACCAGTAACATGAAAACCATGCTATCATTTTTGTACCTTGAAAGTGAATCATACCGTAGTAATTCATGAAGGTATTGGTAGTAGAAGACGAGCAGCGGGTAGCCTCTTTCATCCGTAAAGGACTGGAAGAACAGGGTATTCAGGTAGTGCTGGCATACGATGGAAATACGGGGCTGTCCATGGCCCTGGGCGATACCTATGATGTGATTATTCTGGATATTGTTATGCCTGGCATGAATGGTATGGATGTATGCCGAAAACTTCGTACAGAACATGGCAATACTACCCCCATATTGATGCTTACAGCTTTAGGCACTACCGATGATATTGTTGATGGACTCACCATAGGTGCGGATGATTACCTCACCAAGCCTTTTAAATTTCGGGAGTTGTTGGCGCGCGTCCATGCCCTGGCCCGAAGAAAGAATGCCGTGACCAGGATTATGGTGGCCGATGATCTGAAAATGGATGTTGAATCGAAGGAAGTATTTCGTGGCACCAGGAAAATTGACCTCACAGCCCGGGAATTCCGCTTGCTGGAGTTTTTGTTGATTCATAAAAACAGGGTGGTTAGCCGGACGGATATTCTGGAAAATGTTTGGGATGTCAACCACGATCTTGGTACCAATGTGGTAGATGTATACATCAATTATCTGCGTAAGAAAATAGATCACGATTTCCCTGTTCCGATTATTAAAACGGTGATTGGTATGGGGTATGTTATAAAAGATTCAGTACGTGAAGATCAGGAATAGACTCAGCCTTCAGTTCAGTCTTGCGTCATCGGTGATACTTCTCATCTTTGGTTTATCCGTGTATTACTTTTCATCAGAATACCGGAAGAATGAATTTTTCCAAAGGCTGAATATGCGCGTGGCATTGGCCGAAAAATTCTTTTTGGAGCGGGAAGCGTTCTCCGGTGTTGATTATAATAAAATCAGGGAAGAGTTTTTGTATTCTATGCCGGATGAAACCGAGGAGGTTGTAGTATTTGAACAGGGGTGGAATCACCGACTACAGTATACCTATCCTCCCGAATTTCTTGACCTCCTGGCTACTCAGCAATACGCAAATTTTTTTAATGATACAATTCAGGGAGTTGGGCAAATTTTTACCCGTGAAGATGGAACGTATGTTGTAATTGTTACAGCAGTAGATAAAGTTGGCATTCGTGTTTTGGCAAATCTAAGAACGATTATTGCCTCGGCACTGGTAGCCTGTATCCTCATTATGTCGGTATTAAGTTATATTATTTCTACCCGGTTAATCTGGCCCATCTCCAGGAAAATTCAGAAAGCCAACAGCATCAGTGTGAAAAATTTGCATGAGCGGCTAATCGTGTATAATGCGAGCGATGAGTTGGGAGAGTTAGCCATTGCATTCAATAATTTGTTGGATCGGCTTGATGCTGCTTTTAATTCACAGAAGTTATTTGTGGCAAACGCTTCACATGAAATACGAAATCCATTAACCGCCATTCTGGGGGAAGCGGAAGTAGCGCTGGAAAAGGAGCGTACTACGGAGGATTACAAGGAATCGCTCAGGAACATTATACTGGATGCCGACCGATTGAATATACTGGTGAATAACCTTCTTCAGTTGTCAACGGTAAACTATAATCCTTCAGATATTAAGCGGGAACGTATTTCAGTCTTAAGGCTTCTGAATGAAGCTAGAGGAAAGTATGATTTATTAAATCCGGATAACCAGATCAGAGTTGACGTTGAGCAACTAACGGATACCGAAGGCATATTTACTACCGGCAATATGAATTTACTGGAGACTGCATTGATTAATATTTTCGATAATGCCAGTAAGTTCTCGGATAATTCACCAGTACAGGTAGCGCTGATAATTACAGATAATACCGTAACCATTGAGGTACAGGATCAAGGTCTTGGGATTGCCCCAGAGGATATTCCCAAGATCACCCAGCCATTTTTCAGGGCCGATAATGTGCGCCAGATCAGAGGAACCGGGATTGGAATACCCCTTACCTTACGGATAATGGAACTTCACAACGGAAAACTGGAGGTAATATCAATTCTTAATGAGGGTACGCTTGTGCGGATTACTTTACCCATTGCTGTTGAAACCTCACTTAGTTGAGCCCGTATTGGTAGAAACAAGGGTAAACAATTCTAATCAGATTTTAATGTCGGTCTAATTTCAGCTTAATCTCGCAGCAGTAGTCTTGTACCGTATTAAACTACTGTGTTATGAATAATGGATATGAGCGTACCAGCATGTTTTCCTCGGTACGATATGATTTACCCTCCAGTGTGGTGGTATTTTTTGTGGCCTTACCCTTGTGTTTGGGTATTGCGTTAGCCAGCGGAGCGCCACTTTTCTCGGGCATCATTGCCGGTATAATTGGAGGTATTGTAGTAGGTGCTATCAGTAATTCACAATTGGGCGTAAGTGGTCCGGCTGCCGGGTTGGCGGTAATCGTGCTTACTGCCATTCATCAATTAGGGTCATTTGAAGTTTTTTTACTGGCTGTAGTGCTGGCCGGTATCCTTCAAATTGTTCTCGGAATGGCAAAAGCCGGTATAATCGGGTATTACTTCCCCACCTCAGTTATCAAAGGTATGCTTACGGCCATCGGTATAATCATCATACTTAAACAAATACCCCATGCTTTTGGGTACGATGCAGATTATGAAGGCGATTTATCTTTTGTGCAGGCGGATGGACGCAACACCTTTAGTGAATTGATCTATATGTTCGAGGCCATAACACCTGCAGCAGTTATTGTCAGTGGTATTTCCCTGTCGATATTATTATTATGGGATCTATACCTGGGGAAAAAGCATACTATTTTCAAAATACTACCAGGTCCCCTCGTGGCGGTTGTAGTTGGAATATTGTACCAGGCGCTTACGTCAGCCTATTTGCC
>CAZCRJ010000107.1:0-7736 GCA_964501015.1 uncultured Roseivirgaceae bacterium
AGGTAATCCAACCAAAAATTGATACCCTATTCAGCGGAACTGATATTACCCTAAGAATTACCGGAACAACTCCCCTCTTTATTAAAGGGAATTCCTTTCTGATCAGCAACCTTAAATCCAGTTTGCTATTAGCCTTTGGACTGATTGCATTAACCATGGGGTTGTTATTCGCCAATTTACGGATGATTGTCATTGCACTGATTCCTAATATTATTCCCATGCTGATCACCGCCTCGCTAATGGGTTATTTTGGTGTTCCGCTTAAGCCCAGTACGGTATTAATATTCAGCATCGCGTTTGGTATTTCTGTGGATTATTCCATTCACTTCCTCGCCAAGTACCGACAGGAATTACATGCTAAAAGTTTCTTTATTCCCGTTGCTGTTAGTGCAACCATTATGGAAGTAGGTAAAAGTATGCTGTACACGTCTATCGTATTATTAAGCGGCTTTATCATTTTCACTTTTTCATCCTTTGGAGGCACTATTGCTCTTGGTTTACTTACATCGGTAACCCTGTTCATTTCCATGTTTACTAACCTCATCCTTTTGCCTTCCTTAATCTTGACCTTTGACAGGAAGCGGCCTTCAAAAAATGAACATCCGTTAATTGAACAGGTTGACCCGGGCTTTTATAGTGAAAGTGAAGACGAAGAAATTGATCTGAGCAAAATCAAGATTCATAACCGTCACCCTGCCGCTGAATAAGGCCGAATTATTCACGCATTATCCATCGTTCGTAATTCAACATTCGTCACTATCTTTGCGCTCTTATTTAATTGAAAATCAACTCATACAGGCTGTTTTTACGTGATGAACGAAAAGTATAAAGAATATAGTGATTTAAACTACGCACAACTGGCAAACACCATCCTCGACTATTGGGAAAAGGAACATGTGTTTGAGAAGTCCGTAACTAACCGTGAAGGTGCTGATACCTTTACCTTCTATGAAGGCCCACCTTCAGCGAATGGCACACCTGGCATTCACCATGTAATGGCACGAACCGTTAAGGATATCTTTTGCCGGTTTAAAACATTACAGGGATACCAGGTAAAACGAAAAGGCGGATGGGACACGCATGGCTTGCCCGTTGAACTCCAGGTAGAGAAACAACTGGGCATCACTAAGGATGATATCGGTAAAAATATTTCCATTGAAGAATACACTCAGAAATGCCGCGAAACGGTGATGATGTACAAAGACCAGTGGGATGACTTAACCGTTAAAATGGGCTATTGGGTTGATCTGGCAGATCCCTACATCACTTACGATTCGAAATACATTGAAACCCTATGGTGGATACTCCGTCAGTTTTATGACAAAGGACTCCTCTATAAAGGCTATACTATTCAACCCTACTCTCCTGCTGCAGGTACTGGTCTCAGCTCGCATGAGCTTAATCTTCCGGGATGTTATAAGGATGTACGCGATACCTCTATTGTTGCTCAGTTTAAGGTGATTCAAAATGAATCGTCAGCGTTTCTTTTTGCGTCTTCAGATCACTCCGATAAATCAGTGTGCATACTTGCCTGGACTACCACGCCATGGACACTGCCCTCTAATACAGGTTTGGCTATTGGAGAAAAAATCACTTACGTACAAGTCAACACCTTTAACCCTTACACCTTTAAGCCAGTTAGTGTGGTGCTGGCCAAAGATCTTGTAGGAAAATATTTCGCTGAAAAAAATAAAGTACTTTCCCTGGAGGAGTATAAGCCTGGCGATAAATCAATTCCTTATCAAATTGTTCAGGAGTTTCCGGGCAAAAAGTTAGTGGGCATCCGCTACGAACAACTCATGCCTTACATCCAACCATTGTACGATGTGGAGAAAGCCTTTCAGGTAGTAGCCGGAGATTTTGTTACCACAGAAGACGGAACCGGAGTGGTTCACACTTCGCCTACATTTGGTGCCGATGACTTCCGCGTAGCAAAGCAACACGGCATTCCTCCACTTACCATTAAAGATGAAGCCGGTAATGAATTGCCAACGGTTGACCGTAAGGGTAAATTCGTATCTGAAATAGGGGCTAAACTTCTGGAGGGTGTTCATCGCTACCAAATTAAAACACATAAACCGTTAACAGAAGATGACTTCTACGTTAAGAATTATACGAACGAAGACGAAGCGAACCCTGATTATAAAACCACAGATATAATCATCTCCATCATCTTAAAGGAAGAAAACAAGGCGTTTAAGGTGGAGAAGTATGAGCATACCTATCCCCATTGCTGGCGCACAGACAAACCCATTCTTTATTATCCGCTTGACTCCTGGTTTATTAAAACCACTGCGCTGAAGGAGCGTATGGTGGAGTTGAATAAAACCATTAATTGGAAACCGGAATCCACTGGCTCAGGACGCTTCGGGAACTGGCTTGAAAATTTAGTGGATTGGAATTTATCCCGTTCTCGGTATTGGGGAACTCCCCTTCCGATCTGGCGAACAAAAGACGGCAAGGAAGAAAAATGCATTGGATCGATTGACGAGTTAAAGGCAGAGATCGCGAAAGCAGCAAAGGCCAATATTGACAACGCAAGGTTTCAGGGTGAAGATGTCAGCTTTGATTTACACCGTCCCTATGTTGATGAGATCATATTGATAAGTGATACCGGCCAGCCGATGCATCGCGAACCGGATTTGATTGACGTATGGTTTGATTCTGGCGCTATGCCCTATGCCCAGCACCATTATCCGTTCGAAAACAAGGAACTTTTTGAAACAAGTTACCCGGCCGATTTCATTGCCGAAGGTGTAGATCAAACACGCGGGTGGTTCTTCACTCTTCATGCTATTGCTGTAATGCTTTTCGATAATGTTGCGTTTAAAAATGTTATCTCCAACGGTTTGGTGCTGGATAAGGCCGGCAATAAGATGTCGAAGAGCAAGGGCAACGTTGTTAATCCATTTGATGCTCTCACCAAATACGGACCTGACCTGGTGCGCTGGTACATGATTGAAAATGCACCGCCATGGGACAACCTGAAATTTGATTTTGACGGCATCGTTGAAGTGCAACGCAGATTCTTCGGTACGTTAATGAACACCTACAACTTCTTTGCACTTTACGCCAACATTGATGGGTTTGTAAAAAATGAACGGCAATCAATACCCGCTTCAGAACTTACCCACCTCGACCGGTGGATACTTTCCAAACTGCAAACACTGATAACAGAAGTAACAGAAGCTTACCAGGAATATGAGCCAACGCGAGCGGCACGAGCCATTCAGGAATTTGTTAACGATCACCTTTCCAATTGGTATGTACGCCTCAACCGAAAACGATTCTGGCAACCATCGTCTGCAAAATCTTCCAATGGCCAGGGCATGCACCTTTCCGCTGACAAGCTTGCTGCCTATGAAACCCTGCATGAATGCCTGCTGGTAACAGCACAACTCATGTCGCCCATTGCTCCGTTTGTATCGGAATGGTTGTATAAAAACCTTACCGACAACATCCGCGAAAGCGCTATTGCCAACAATACGCCATTGAGGTTTGAATCAGTTCACCTCACAAGCCTGGTGAAGCCTGACGAAAACGTAATCAATAGAGACCTTGAAAAATCAATGGACTATGCACAGCGAATTTGCTCGCTTACGCATTCGTTGAGGAAAAACAGTAAAATAAAAGTGCGTACACCGCTTTCCCGTATTTTACTTCCTGTATTGGACAGCCAATTTGCGGAACGGATAAAAAGTGTAGAAGAAATTATCAAGGCTGAAGTGAACATTAAAGCCATTGAATATATAGACGACACTTCCGGGCTGCTGGTGAAGAAGGTTAAACCAAACTTTCCTAAACTCGGCAAACAATACGGACCAAAAATGAAAGAAGTTTCTGCTGTTATCAATTCATTTCAACAGGAGGACATCCAATTGCTGGAGAAACACGGTGCGCTTTCGCGTGATGGATTTGATATTGTACTGGATGACGTGCTGGTATCTTCCGAAGATATTCCGGGTTGGTCAGTAGCCAGCGAGGGCGGTGTAACCGTTGCCTTGGATGTTACGCTCACAGAGGAATTAAAACGCGAAGGTATTGCCCGCGATTTTGTGAACAGGATTCAAAACCTCCGGAAAGACATGGGGCTTGATGTATTGGATAAAATCAGCATTGAAATTCAAAAAGTGGAAGAAACTATACTTTCTGCCATAGAGGAATACAAACACTATATTAGCACCGAAACGCAGGCTGTAAACCTTGACCTTAAGGATACCATTAGTGATGGTACTGAAGTTGACATGGACGAGCACATGCTAAACGTAAAGATTCGTGTCATTAAATAATGAACAAGTAACATGAAAGTCCTCCGCTATTTCCTTTTGGCATTTGTCATTATCATCATCGATCAGACTTCGAAGATGCTGGTATTTAACAACATGTACCTGCACGAAGAAATTAATGTAATTGGTGAATGGTTCCGGTTGCATTATTTGTTGAACCCAGGAATGGCCTTTGGCATTCGGTGGGAAAATGAGTTTGGCAAACTTGCCCTGACCATCTTTCGGATTGGCGCCATGTTTGGTATTTCATGGTACCTCATACACATGGCCAAGCGCAACATGCATTCAGGCTTTTTGTGGTGTATCGGGTTAATTCTTGGTGGTGCGGTGGGCAATGTAATAGACAGCACTTTTTATGGTGTACTATTGAACAATGCGCCCGCCAATGCACCCACTGCCTGGTTTCATGGCCAGGTAATTGACATGCTTTACTTCCCGATTTTTGATTTTGTATGGCCTGACTGGGTTCCCTTTTTAGGGGGACGGTACTTCGAATTTTTTAGCCCGGTATTTAATATCGCTGACTCATCCATCTTCCTGGGCGTACTGACCATTCTTATTATGCAGAAAAAATTCTTTAAAGAAAGTCATGTAGAGAACGATGCTGTGCTTTACGAACCAACTTCGGACTCTGCTCCCTCAGAACTCCCTAATCCAACATCGGAAACTTCTGAAGAATCTTCTTCTTCACTTTAAAATCTGAGGTTATTTTTGCGCATTATTTATTTCCAATCTGCTTGCAAAAAAGGCCCGTCACAGGGCCTTTTTCTTTTCGATGTAGTTACTGATTAAGCATCATTCAAGCCCCTTCGCTTTCATTAATTTGAAGTCACGGAACCTGCGCACCATGGCAATTGAAAATCCTGCCATTAGAACCAAAGTGCCAATCCACAATACGTTTACAAATGGTTTTTCCAGAGCCTTAATCACCACCCAGTCTTTTTGACGTGTGCTAATGCTTACTGTCATTTCATCCGATTCGGGATGAATATTCAATAAGGAAATTTTTAAACCCAGCTCAGGAATTATACCCGGGATAACTCCCCCGCGCGATTGTGTACCAATGATCAGAATGGGATCAGCAAGGTATTCTTTTCGTTCACCCTGCACCCGTATCGCTGCTTCAATAGCTACAAAAGATGAATCGATAGGCTGGCCTGCAATTTCATAAACTCGCTTTATTTCCTCTACAGTGGCAACATAATCATTGGCGAAAAACTGTGAAGCACGTTTAACGCGAAGCTCTTCTGTAGTATCCCAGTCATCTTTTGCCTCTTCTGTCATGGGGGCAGATATGAAGGTATATAAATCCATGGTTGCCTTTCGGTTCAGATCCGGAGAAGCCATATTGCCAAAACGCGGGTTAACCTGCACGCGTGGATATTGAACAAAAACAGGCTTACCGTTCTTGCGGAATTCAATCTGGTAGAAAGTATTCTCATGATGAATCTCAAACCGTTCACCAGCCTTGTACATTGGCTTGCCGTTTAAGTCAATGTCGCGCTTGGCGATAACCATTCCTACCTCGTCAGTATATTCAACATCACTCTTATCAACATATCCACTCTTATATCTTGGCTCTACACGTTCGCCTAAATACTCGATTTCATATCCGGCCATCTCCCGAGGTTCATTGACAAATAGTAATAAGTTTTCACGATTGAACTCATCACTCAACTGACGCGAAATCAACATGCCTGTATTATTCAGTGAAACTACTGTTGAATAGCCGGAAGAAAATAATATACCTACAAGCATCAGCCCAACACCGATATGAGCAACAGCACCTCCAGACAGGCCGGGATTGGCTTTAAGTATACCGTAAAGGATCTTACCATTGGAGAAGACAGTAAATAGTCCGGCAAACAATAATAAGGCATAACTTAAATTATACACACGTGCGGTATTCACAATGATCAGGGCAATCAGCAAAGCCGAAACAAACGGAACGAAAAGTTGATTGAACAATTCCTTCTTGTCGATTTTCTTCCACCAGAAAAACTGACCGATGGCAGAGAGCGATCCTATGGCTATGGCAAACCAGATTTGAAATTTCGAAAAATACTCGACCTGATCGCCAGGGATAGCAATGTTGGACGTTCCACCAAAGGCTTCCACCAACTGGTTCCAGGCCGGAAAAGATGTTGGCACCAGCACCTGAAAGCCCATCAGACACAAAACGGTTGCGCCAATAAAAATCCAGAACTCACGGGAATAAGTTGAAATTTCCTTTGCCGATGATGGTATTTCCTTCCAGCGAACAATGGCTAACACAACGGCTACCAATAGAAAAAATAAAAGGTAGAGCAACAATTGACCGGAAAGCCCCAGGTCGGTGAAGGAATGCACTGACGCATCACCCAGTACACCACTACGCGTTAAAAAAGTTGAATACAGGATGAGAATAAACACTGAGATAACAAGAATAATGGATGCCTTAAGGGCGGTTTCGCTATTCTTATAGGTGATCATAGTATGAATGGAAGCTACCAGGATTAACCAGGGAACGTACACCGCATTTTCAACGGGATCCCAGTTCCAATATCCTCCAAAGTTCAATGTTTCGTAAGCCCAATATCCTCCCATTAAAATGCCAAGTCCGAGAATAGCGCCAGCAAACAACGACCAAGGTAAAGCAGGGCGCACCCATTCCCGGTAGCGCTTCAGCCATAAGCCTGCAATAGCAAACGAAAAGGGAACTAGTGTGGCGGCAAAACCGAGAAAAAGTGTGGGCGGGTGAATGACCATCCAGTAGTTCTGCAGAAGAGGATTTAAACCTGTACCATCTGCTGGAATAAAATCAGGCTGAACGGTAAAGATCGGATCGGGTAACGCATCGCGTAATAAAATAAATGGGGAACTGCCGATTTTAAATTCCAGCGCTGGAATAACAACGCCCAGAATCATGGAAGCCAGAAATGCCTGCACCGCAGCAAAGATGGTCATTACCGGACCTTCCCAGAATTTGTTGGTGATAATGATGACAATTCCCAACACAGCATGCCAGAACATCCACAATAAAAAGCTTCCTTCCTGCCCATTCCAAAAAGTTGAAATAAGGTAGTACCCGGGCAATTTCTTGTCGGAATGGCTGTAGGCATAATGATATTCGAAATAATGGTTCTTGATGATTACAAACAGGGTAATCACTATCCCCAAAACGGCTATGGCATGCAAATAAAAGCCAACCCTGCCGTTCATCATCCATTGTTCCTTCTTGCCGATTTCTTCAGTAACCGTGGCCTTGAAATAAGAAAAGAATGCGATCAGTGCCGTTACAAAGGAAGTGATGACAAAAAAATGACCGAGGTTACCAATAAAGTAATGAACCATTAGATACGTGTGAATGAGAAATGTTGAATGATTACGTTTTTAAACACCAGCATTAAGTTCTGTCTCCTGGTATTTGGAGGGGCATTTCAATAAAATCTTTTCGGCATAAAAGGTATC
>CAZCRJ010000108.1:0-7704 GCA_964501015.1 uncultured Roseivirgaceae bacterium
TAACGTTTCATAAATTGTAAAAATAGATATGTGAAGCTGACACATTGTGTCCAACTTCATGACAAGCGAAAAGTATTTTTATGCCTTTTAAAGATTAAACATTTATGTTACTTTAACGGCAATTAATTTGCTGATGCATCCCGATAATACTTCTATTAATCCCTCTGACATTCTAAATCAATCCCTTGATAAGCAACGCATTGTCATCACTGGTACCAGAGGCAGGTCTTCCTTAACTGCCCTGCTCATCCATACCCTCTCTTTTTATAAGAGATCGTTCGATTATGTTATCAGTGCTGCTGTTCATGGGATAACTGAAACATCCAGGATTTCCAATGCGCCCATAATTGTTATTGAAGCTGATGAAACTCAAATGCTTCACTATAATCATCATATCGGACTGATCAGCAACGTTATGTGGACAGCTTCAGAACAATTTCCTACCGAAGAGGAGTACGTGAATCAGTTTGACCGGTTTGCCGACAATACACCCAAAGGCGGTATTTTATTATTTTGCGAAAACGATCCGTTAGCGATGCTTATTGGTACAAAAATCCGTGCAGATGTTTTCAACATTGGTTATAAAATTCATCCCCATACGTCAGAAAACGGAAAGCATTTTCTTACTGTTGCAAAGGGAAAAATTCCTGTTGGCGTATATGGAAGTCAGAATTTTCAGAACATCAGCGCTGCTAAGGAATTGGTAAGGCGTTTGGGAATTACCAATGAAATGTTTTATAAAGCCATATCTGGTTTTCCTCAATAACCTTCCGGGCATAGCAGCCGGTTTACTTCAATCCCTTAGTATGAAATTAAATCTTAAGAATCCCCTTTGTGTTTTCGACCTTGAAACTACCGGTACCAATACTGCCAAAGACCGCATCATCGAGATTGCAGTCATCAAAATGATGCCCAATGGAGAGGTTATTAAAAAATCTGACCTGCTTAATCCAACTATTCCCATACCTGTAAGTTCATCGCTGATTCACGGTATAAAAGATGAAGATGTCAAAGACAAACCTACCTTTAAAGAAGTGGCAAAAGACTATGCACGTTTTTTTGAAGGTGCAGATCTGGCCGGATTCAATGTGCTGAAGTTCGATATACCCATTCTAGTTGAAGAGTTTTTACGGGTGGGAGTTGATTTTGACTATGCGCGTAAAAAAATCATTGATGCCCAGCGTATTTTTCATCTGATGGAAAAGCGAACACTATCGGCCGCCTATCAGTTTTACGTTAAAAAAGAACTCGATGAATCCCACACTGCAGAAGCGGATACACAGGCTACCATGGAAGTCTTGCTGGCGCAGATCGCGCGGTATGACGGGCAACCCGTTACGGATAGCTTAGGAAACACTATTGGAGCGATTAAAAACGATATGGATGCGCTATCTCAGTTAACAGCTGCCAACCTGGTTGACCTTGCAGGAAGAATAGTGCGAAATTCAAAAGGCGAAGAAGTATTTAACTTCGGCAAACACAAAGACAAACGTGTATTGGATGTACTACATCAGGAACCATCCTATTACGAATGGATGATGAACGGAGATTTTGCACTGGACACAAAACGGAAGCTGACTGAAATCAAGTTGAGTGCATTCAAAAGATAACAATCCTGAGCAGATCATTGCGCTCTGACAATTTCTTCGATTTGCCTTCGTTTTGCTATTACCTTATTCCTGGTAAGCTTGCATACAATCACAGCGTGCAGGGGTTAACAATTATAGTATGACTGTATAATGGCTTATAAGAACAAAATAATCCGCAACCCGAAAACAAGGCAAGACATTACGTTTTTGCAAACGGGCAAAGACACCCAAGGAAAACTTTTGGAGATGGAGGCAACCTTCCATGAACATTCGAAAGAACCTGCGGCCCATTACCATCCTTACCAAATGGAGGACTTTACTGTTTTGTCAGGTGAGTTGACAGTTAGAATTGATGGGCAATTAAAAGTCTTAATGCAAGGCGATACGTTGCATATCCCCATTAATAAAGTTCATTCCATGTGGAACAACTCAGACTCCAAGACCATTGTGAATTGGAAAGTTCAACCAGCAATGAACACTGACAACTTGCTGGAAACAGCAACAGGATTAGCCAATGACGGAAAAACAAACGCAGACGGAGTTCCAAACATATTGCAGGCTGTCTTGATGGTCAATCATTACGCTACTGTTTTTAGACTTTCAAAACCCCCTTTCGTGATTCAGAAAATTCTGTTCATTATTCTTACACCCGTAGCGTATTTGTGCGGCTATAAACCAACCTACAAAAATTATCTTGACTAAAAATGAAGAGCGGAGATTATAAATATTTCACTGAAGTTATTTAAGAGAAATAATTTAAAGTATGAAAATTTCGCTGATTATTTTTGCGTTGTTTGTGGCATTAGAATCGTATTCACAAACAAGCGAAGACAAAAGAGGTTACATAGGAATCACCATGGGACCCGCGTTTCCATTGGAGGATATCAAAAATCAAACTGATGGCGGAACTGGCCTGAATATTAACCTGATCAATTTTGGATACACGTTTGGGAAAAATTTAGGACTCACAGCATCCCTTCTGGGAGGTGCTCATTTAAGTAAAAGTGTTCAAGCGGACGCATTCTCTACCTATGGCGCCTTACTAATCGGGCCACTATATTCGTTCAAGCTTACGAAAAACTCCATGATACATTTGAGAATGATGTTGGGTAGTGTGCATTCCTTATTCGAATACAAAATGATAAGCTCCAGGTCTACAGCCGAGAGCTTGTCGATAGGATATTCGGTTGGGGTTGTATACCGATACAACTTTTCAAAAAACTGGTGTCTTCTGCTTAATTCGGATTACCTCGCAGCTAAATCTTCTGTCTATGCAGATGAAGGAAAAATAGCAGCACTCAACGTAAACGCTGGCATTGGTTTCCGATTACGATAAATGCTTGGAAATTAAGTAGACTCCAAAATACTCCAACTCAACGGTTGACTAGTCCACCAAAACAATTGGGAAATCGTTTCCGAAAGAATATCCGGAAGGAAATTGTGGGGTACCCTTATATTTTTCAGAGAGTTCAGGAACTCTGTTTTCTATATAGGCGCTTAACTCCTTTATTGTAATTCGCTTGTCCCCATTATCTGCTTTTCCGCGTAACCCCTCCAGTAAAGAATAAGTAAATACACCATGCCCCAGATCAGCAAACTCAGTTGCAAATTGCTCCGTCCCGGTGGCTGTTATCCAGAATGTACCCGTACTTCTTGCCAGTTGTGCCAACGCCCTTTCTTCAGCTGCCCCACGTACCGTCAATGCATCTATTGCTCCGGATGACTGGCATGCATCCAAGATAAACACTTGTTTTTGTGCATTAATATTTTTTGATAATTCTTTAAGTTCCGTTGCTGAAATAGCTTTCTCAGTAAGCACATCATCTTTTCCATACAGCTGTGTAATGTCATGCGGCACCAGGTAAAACTGAGCTTCCGTCACTTTACCCTCTGACATTACTCCGTGTCCGGCATAATAGAAAATAAATAAGTCTTGTTCCTTTGCTTGTTTTTGAATGTCGTGAAAGGCGGCAAGTATATCGGTCTTAGTAGCCTTATTGTCGCGAATACTTTTTACGATAACTTGATCGAACAAATTACCGCCTCCCTTTTTTACTTCACGTTCAAAAGCACTGGCATCTGCTACAGCAAAATTCAGATTGTATTTGGGGTTGCGATAACTATTCACCCCAACCGTAATCAAATACAGCTTTGGCTTCTCCTCAGATTTACCTTCATAAACAACAATGAATTTACTCTTCTCAGCATCAAGTCCTTGCTTGCTTTTAGCGGTAACATAGAAAAAGTTTTCTTCTCCAAAGGCATCTGTTAACGTGGCTTTCAATTCGATAGCGCTCAGAGTCTGACCTGGCTTAGCAACTACTGTGCTTACAAGTTTGGTATTTTGATATAACCGGATTTCATCAATCTGATGTGCGTTCTTTTCAGTAGTTACCTGTATGCTAATATTTTTTTGCGCAGTTCTGACCTTTGGAGTAGTAGCATCCGATGAAGCAAGTGCTTTATTGTCAACACTTCGGATCTTAAGTTCTGGAATTTCTTTAGCAGCTTGTTCTACTTTAAACTCCTCACGTACATTTTCCTCACTGATTAACTGACTTAATAACTTTGGACTAAAGCTTGTATCAAAGGTATTTTCAAGGGGTATAGAATAAAAACCCGAGCGCCATGAAAGATTCTTTATTGCCTCATACGAACCATCCATGCGTCCATCCGCAGCAACCACCGTCCACTCATTATTGAAAAGATGGATATATCCTACAACTCCTTTCTTTTCAGCATTATAGATATATAGAAGGTTCTTGGTAAAACCTCCTATGATAAAATTCTTTCCTTCATTGATACCAAATACATTACGTGGAAAGTGATCAAGCTTACGCATCATTCTGTACTTAGATGCAAATTGATTAGATATCTGTTTGTTCTTTACCAAATCAAAGATCTGAATAGATTGATCATCGGTAGTGGCAGCAATCACTGAATTTTCCTTATTCACATCAATACTGGTATATCCACCCAATGAAAGGATGTTAAAAAGTTGATTAATAATCACACTTTCGCCAGTTGCCAGGTTCCACTTCATTAATGTTCTCGAGTTGGATTTATGCCCGGTATACAAGGACAACCCATCATAACTATACCGAATAGCAGTAGTTGCTCCGGGTAGCCCCTCCAAATTTTTAATGATAGTTTTACTTTCAACATCCACTAAAAGAATTGGATACTTTTTGATCATATACCCTACGGCAATTCCAGTACCCACCGCTAGTTGTCTGAAATCAGGGGAGAACGCAAGAGAAGAAACCTGGGGCGAACCGGATGAAATTTCTTTAATTACTTTAAAAGCCTCAAGATCGATAAACGAAATAAATCCCTTATTATCGCCAGCAACAGCAAGTTTACCTTGCCTATCTATTTCAAGGCAGCGTAGCTTATTCTTAAGTGTAATCGTATTGATTAATTGACCGCTTTTCAAATCAATTACTGCAATGGAATTATCCAGTCCCGCAGTAATAATTCGTTCACCATCATGAGAGAGGATGATTTCCATCAACGTACTATGATAGCCGGTTATATTTTTTATAAAACGACCAGTCCGACCATCATAAATCTTGATTACTTTTTTCTCGTTTGCTACAACGATATAACGTTGATCGTGACTAACGGCAAAATCCAACATATTACCATCAGCTCCTGTTGTATTAATTTTTAGTGAAGAGAAATCTGCAGTTTCGTTGTCTTGAGCAAAAATGCTTAAGCTTACACTTATAAGTAAGGCTTGTAACGTGAGGGGAAATAGTACATGCTTCATTTGCTCTTGAGCTAATGTAATAGGATTAATAAATCATTTAATCTTCTCCCACACCTCACTCACCGGATTTCCCGTTGTGCCCTTCCCTTTGTGATACCAGTCGGAACCATCCAGTCGGAAATCAAAGGTTAATGACATTCCGGCACGTGAATTATCGCGCGAAAAGAATTGAATTGTCTCGGTGTATTGATTTTCTGTTAAGGCATACGTACCGCCACCAGTACCCATAAATTGCTTTGTTTCATAATTGAATGCAGCCCATTGAAAATATTTTCCGGAAAGTATTTTCATGGTTTGCCTCGGAGACTCTCCTCCCCTGCGTTGCCCGGCAACACCCTCATCATCCACCCTCGCGCCAAACCGCCAGGCACCATTCAAGGAGGTGGCTGACGCATCAACTTTCTTCCATGTTTCTTTAAGCACTGTTCCATGCATGGACGCTTCAATGATCAGTTCATCTTTTTTCTGTGAGAACGAATACGCTACTGGCTGACGCACACGTGTGCTATCCGTTGTAAAGAAATCGAGTGTCTCTGTATATTTTTTGTTATCGATGGTATAGTTCCCGCCACCCGCTTTAACAAATTTTCCTGAAGCATCGTGTACCGCAAACATAAAGAAGCCTTCGCTATAAATCTTAATGCATTCATCAGAAAAAGGTTTGCCATTTTGAGAGATGAGCTTCCATGCACCACGTAAATCCTGTGCCGGCAACAACGCAGATACCCCCACACACATTGCCACAATAATCAGCTTTACTGTTTTCATAATTTTAAAATTTACAGCTTAACAAACATTAACTCCCCCAACATAAGAACACCCCAGCACCAAAACACTTCAACACATAAACACATTACTTCTTATAATATTTCATCGCATCCGGCATCCAATTATTCAAATCACGTACACGAGTCTCCGATGAGGGGTGCGTAGACATAAATTCAGGGGGCGCCTGGCCACCACTTAATGCCGCCATCCGCTCCCAAAACCTCGGTGCTTCCTGGGGATCATAACCAGCCATGGCCATGAAAATCAGCCCCATCTTATCCGCTTCCGATTCATGTTGCCGACTAAACTTTAACATGCCCAATCCTGTGCCTGCACCAACGGCCTGCATGAGTAGTTCATTGCCCATTGTAGGATTTTGCCCCATCAATGCGCCTAACGATTGAACGCCTACCTGAGCCACCATCTGCTGGCTCATCCGCTCACGCCCATGATTGGCTATGGCATGCGCCACCTCATGCCCCATTACAACAGCAACACCTGTTTCATCCTTACACACCGGTAATATGCCTGTATAGAAGGCAACTTTCCCACCTGGCATGCACCATGCATTAACAGTTGGTTCTTCAATCAGGTTAAACTCCCAGGCAAATCCATTCAGCTGTGCACTCAGGTTTTTTTCTGCCATATATTGCTCCACAGCTTTTTGAATATTTACACCCACTCTTCTGATCATGGCAGTTTGTTCGGCATTTCTTGACAGCGGTCCTTTTTTCACAACTTCAGCATATTGCTGGTTGGCCATGGGAATAATTTCAGCATTGGAAATAAGGCTCAACTGACTTCGTCCCGTTACGGGTACAGTAGTGCAGGCATAAAAGGTAAGCATGCCACCTATCAAAAGAATAAGAAATTTATTGATCATACATTATAATTTTAAACAAAAATAAGCAATCAACCCTTGATGTTGATAAATTTGCCATCAAATAAACACCCACTATGAGGATATTTGCTATCGGCAGAAATTATGCCGAACATATTAAAGAACTAAATAATGAACGCCCCGATGAACCGGTAATCTTCACCAAACCCGATACTGCTGTTCTTCGTAACAATGCACCCTTCTATTATCCCGATTTCTCTACCGATATCCACTACGAGGTTGAACTGGTGCTGCGCATAGGTAAAGAAGGCAAAAACATTGACGAAACGTTTGCCCTTAAATACATTGATGCTATTGGTATTGGTATAGACTTTACGGCACGCGACTTGCAGCAAAAAGCAAAAGAGAAAGGGTTACCCTGGGATATCGCCAAAGGTTTCAACGGATCAGCGCCAATTTCTGATAAATTCATACCAATTGGTGAATTCAGGAACCTTAAGGACATCAATTTCAGTTTACAAGTAGATGGCGAACTGAAACAAAAAGGAAATACCAGTTTAATGTTGTTTAGTTTTGAGTACATCATCGCTTATTTGTCAAAATTTTTTACCCTTCGAACCGGAGATTTAATTTTTAGCGGAACTCCTAAAGGAGTTGGCCCCGTAACGGTTGGAAACACACTAACGGCCTTTATAGAAGATGAGAAACTTTTGGAATTTGAAATTAAGTAATGT
>CAZCRJ010000109.1:0-4726 GCA_964501015.1 uncultured Roseivirgaceae bacterium
GGAATCGCAGGATGTGAACATCATAAGCCTTGCCCAACGTCAGGGAAAAGGCATGGTGATCATGGTGAATAAGTGGGATTTGATCGAAAAAGACACGAAAACTGCCGATACCTTCAAAAAGGATATTCTTGAAAAAATTGCCCCAATCACCTATATCCCCATAATTTTTGCTTCTGCTTTAACCAAACAACGGATTTTTCAGGTCATCGAGAAGGCTGTAAAGGTGTATGAACATAAAACTAAAAAAATTCCTACCTCCGAATTAAACGCAGTGATGCTTCCCGAAATTGAGCGCTATCCGCCACCTGCCATCAAAGGAAAATTCATCCAGATAAAATACATAACACAGGTAAATGCACGATATCCATCGATTGCATTCTTCTGTAACATGCCTCAGTACATACAGCCATCGTACGAACGATACCTTGAAAATAAGCTACGCGATCACTTTGATTTTGAGGGTGTACCGATACGGTTAATCTTCAAGAAAAAATAAATTTTCGCTGTTTTTATCTTAAAAAAGTCAATAATTGTATATTTGCGGTCAAATAAATTAAACCTGTAAACAACATGAGAAAATTAATCGCATTATTAGCTGTGTGCGGTTTCGCATTTACGTTCGTAGCTTGTGGAGGTCAGAAGACCGAAGAAGCTGCAACTGAACCTGAAACTGAGCAAGTAGAAGTTGAAGCTACTGAAGAAGCTGATTCAACAGAAACTGAAGAAGTTGCTGCTGATTCAACTGCTGCTGAATAATTCAATCAGCATTCGAAAACAAAAGGCTTTAGAAATCTAAAGCCTTTTTTTATGTTTAATCGTTACTAACCATTCAGCATTCCTCTATGCAGGAAAGAGGTGTATTGACCATCTTACAAACACATGTGCCTGGCCCTGCAGTGGACTATTGTTATTCGCTTTGGAAAGCAAGTCCGTTTCACCTAAAAATTACCAATAGCAGGCACAGCAAGGCAGGTGATTTTTATTGTTCGAACAAAAGAGAAATTCCACGGATAACACTCAACAATGATCTGAATCCCTACCTGTTCCTGGTCACTTATATTCATGAGGTAGCGCACCTGCATGTGTTTAATCACCATAACCGAAGTATTGCTCCACATGGTAAAGAGTGGAAACAAACCTTTCAGCAACTCTTGCAGCCCCTTCTCCAGCCTACCATTTTTCCTGAACCCACGCTTGCCTTACTTATCCGGCACATGCAAAACCCAAAGGCCAGCTCATTTGCCGATGCTGCGTTAACAAAAGCCTTACGCTCTTTCGATCCAAAAGCGGGTGAAGATATTACCGTTAGCGATCTTCCGGAAGGAAGTTTGTTCGTGTTACGCGGCAAACATTTCAAAAAAGGAAAACTAAGACGCACGCGTTTCTTATGTCATGAGATGAAATCAAAACGACAATACCTGGTGCCGGCAGAAGCATTAGTAGAAAAAGTTCAGCTTAGCCTCGGGCTATTTTAAGAAGGATTTTCCAAGTATACTATCCTATTCGTCTTAGTATAAACTGGTCAACTGTATCAAAGAAAGTTTTAGGGTGCTGTGTTCGCCAATTACCAATCTGCAATGTGCCGCCCATATTAATATAATGATCAATCCGAAACTTCTTTAATTCATCCTGTACAAAGTCTGGGAATGAAACGGCCGCAATCCAACCTGGCCCTTCATCTGCCCGCTGTTCCATGTCGTCAACATCATCAAACCACTCCTCGTAATAGGCATCATCGGAACCATGAAAATTAAAGACATTTTCACCGATGAGTATAAATTTATTAATGCCTGCCGCCACCTGCTCATCAATGATGGTTCTTTTCAAGTGCATGATATCGTTGTTAATGGTATCGTTCCACTCTCCAAATAATTCGATGATCGTATAGCCTGCTTTATAATCGGTGAACAATATTTTAATGTACAGCGTTTCTGACCCCATGAAATCCCATGCCGGATCTATGTAATACCCATAAATGGTATCGCTATACTGTTCGAGGTTATATGACTTGCCGTAATACGGTGACCGGGGATCATTGGCAGCATTGTAATACTTCTGCCAGTTGGCGTAGGGTTCTATATCATGCATGGCCGGTTACACTATCAATCACGCTTCGCACACTTCCAAACTCCTTTAACAATGCTTCTGCTTTCGGCTGATCAACACCGATTTCTTCCATGATCATACGAACACCCCGGTCGATAAGTTTAAAATTGGTCAATTGCATGTCTACCATCTTATTTCCTTTGACCCGCCCTAATTTTATCATCACCGTTGTTGAGATCATGTTAAGCACAAGCTTTTGAGCAGTGCCTGCTTTCATGCGTGTACTTCCGGTTACAAATTCAGGACCTACAATTACTTCAACCGGGTAATCGGCATGGCGTGCCATTTCAGTATTTGCGTTACACGTTATGCAACCGGTAATAATTCCATTTGCACGTGCTGTTTCCAATCCCCCAATGACATAGGGTGTTCTTCCCGATGCTGCAATCCCGATAAGCACATCTGCTGATGTGATGTGATGCTCCATCAATTCCTTCCAGGCTTGTTCCCGATCGTCTTCGGCATGCTCTACAGCTTTTCGTATGGCCTTATCTCCACCGGCTATTAATCCTATTACTTTACCGTGAGGCATACCATAGGTAGGGGGAATCTCGCTGGCATCCACTACGCCAAGTCTTCCGCTGGTACCTGCTCCAATATAAAATAAACGTCCACCGGCTTTCATTTTGTCCACGATCACGTCAACCAACTTTTCTGCTTGCGGAATACTTTTCTCCACTGCATTAGGCACTGTTTTGTCTTCGTTATTGATGTTCATGAGCAAATCATGAACACTCATCGTTTCAAGATTATCGTAATGAGAGGATGATTCCGTGGTTGACATATTAGTGGAGATCTTTTTGGTGATATAAGGTTAATCCGGCAATCGGACTTTCTAAAATGTTTTTTACCGTAATGCCCTTGTCGCTGGCTACCTGTCGTAACACATCGCTGAAATAAAAAGCTACTGAACCTACAAAATGTACTTTTAGATTTTCATACCCTTTGTAGCGCATTACATTCTTTTCAAGAAATAAGGCAAACCCATCGTATACTAATTGATAACAATAGGGTTCCTTTAGATGTTGAAAAATAAAATGAGAGAAACTTCCTAAGAACCGTCCGGGCATTTCCTGGCTGTACACCCGGCTCAGGATTTCATCACGGTCCATCGGAAACCGTTTCTTAAACTGATCCCATAATTTTTCAGGTAAATCTTTTCTCAGGTAATCAGCAACAATTCGTTTTCCAAGATAGGCCCCCGAGCCCTCATCGCCTAGCACATACCCAAGCGAGGTTACATTTTCAACAATGCGTGAGCCATCGTAGTAACATGAATTAGACCCTGTGCCCAATATGCAGGCTATACCCTCTTCTTCTCCGCACAGGGCGCGTGCTGCTGCTAATAAATCATGCCACACTTCAATGTGAGCTTGGTTGTAATACCGTTCCAAAACCGTCCGTATCATTTTCCGGTTTTTATCTGAGGAACACCCTGTTCCGTAATAGAATATTTTATGAATCGGATGTTTTACCTGGGGCACTAAAACTTCCCGAACCTCCTGATCAAATTGTTCCATGGGCTGGTAATACGGATTGTAGCCGATGGATTGTGCCTGTTCAATGTGGCCCTTATCATCAATAATTCGCCAATCGGTCTTAGATGCTCCGCTATCTGCTATAAGTATCATTCTTGTTTTTAATCTGTTCGAATCCTATATCAATTTCTCGAGGTAATAAAAAATAAGCACCAGCAAGGGCTGAATCAATAATGTTCCGTCTACTATACCGCGATGAAAATAAGGCGTGGTACTGATTTTCCTGTTATTAATAAGTACAAATGTACTTAACGCTGAAACAATAAAGGACACCAACACAAAGTGCAGTGAACTTTTATAATGCAGAATGATACTAATCAGAAATAAAATTAACAGGCCATTGGCCAGTTGCATGGCCCTTCGATATCCCAACAGCAAGGGTATGGTCTTTAGCCCTGTTTCCCTATCCGATCGCATATCCTTTATATCAAACAACATGGCTATTACAAACAAAAAGATGAAGCGTTCGCTAAATACAGCGATCACTTCTGATTTTTCAGGGCTGCTTTGCGATTCAAGTACTGGTAAGATCACTGTAACAGCAGCCCAGATACCGGTAATCAAGAAAATCTTGAGGTACGGAATTGCTCTTAGGCTGATACTATTTCCTATCCCCTTAAAGGAAGGGAACGAATAAAGTAGGGAAACACCGGCCAGGAATAGTAACATAAGCAATACCTCCGCTTTCAGATACATTGTACATACCGCCATTCCAATCACTGAAATCAGCACAAGAAGATTAAACACAGTAATACGATCGCGGATGCTCTTCCCGAAATTTACATCGTGCTTGTTGTTCAGCTTATTCCTGATCCGGCTTATGTTATAAAACAGAAATGTTGCGAAAAACACCAGTGCCAGTACCGGACTCACCTGTGGTTTTAATCCCAGTTGCAATGTCGTAGCTACAGCCAGAAATACGGTTGCAAAAGACAACAACAGATGCGCATCTATAAAAAACTTTATGCCGCGTATGATCATTCGAAAGTGGCTAATTCACCAATTGCCCTACGATTACAAACCGATCAAATACTTTATCCGTATGGGGAGCATCCTCCAACTCCTCGGTTAAATCCTGTCCT
>CAZCRJ010000109.1:4736-7697 GCA_964501015.1 uncultured Roseivirgaceae bacterium
ATGTTCATAATGCTTGCCGGATCGCCAAAGTCGGGAATGGGTTACATCATAAATAATTCCCTTATAGGCCACCCATACCTGTGGCTTATCCTGCCCGTTACGCAACGCCAATTGATTCTTGTTGAAGTGCGGAAGCGCCTCCATTACTTGCCGGCTGTAAGGTGTCCGTAATCCTTAACGATGGTGTATAAAAATTTCAAAGGCGGTAAGTCGGTTTGTATGCCTAACGCATTCCTTATTTTCTCGGTTACGGCCAATACCGGTTGAAAATTCCCGGTTGTTCTATTTACGTCCAGTGCCTGCTGAATCAATTCTATATCCTGGTCCGTAAGGTTCACTACTTGCAGAAAAACAGGTGTATAATTTTCTTCCGAAACAGTGAAAACTTCTTTTGCCGAAACCTCCCGTTGCTCAACTTCTTTAATAACTGCTGTGCCGGCTGCCAAATCGCCAACGCGTTGACCTTTCCCTCCTACTGCAATGGCCACCACGGCTACTGCTCCCGACAGGAAGTCGATCTCGATCAATCGAAATAACCAACGGATAACATAATTGCCAATGGTGGGAGGCGTTCCGTCAAGACGTACAACTTTAATGTTCATCTGGCGCTTGCCCGGACTCTGGCCGTTCATAAAAATTTCAAAGAAAAGGTGATACAAAAATGTTGGTGCCAGCAGGAGCCCGATAAATCCACTCATGGAAAAGGAATCGATGGAAACCAGCACCATCACTGCTACCAGGTAATAGGCAATGATGATCAGGATATCAACAAAGTATGCCAGAATGCGATCGCCCAGGCTGGCCACCGGATACTCAATAAATACATTTTGTGTCGTTCGTACCGTAACGGTTTGCATCCAATTGGAATTTCAATAATTTTCAAACAAACTAATCGCCATGCAAATTAAGAAACATTTAGTGTTGATCGTGCTGACCGTACTTATAGGCTGCACTACCAAAGAGAATAAAATTGACTATACCACCCTACCCGAAGACCAGCTTCGGAAAATAGCCGATTCCCTGGCGCACGCCTACATCATTACCGATGGCCACGTGGATCTGCCCTATCGGTTGAAGGTAAACAAATTCAGGCTGGAGCGGGAGTATCTTGGAATACCCATCAGTACCACGGATGGTGACTTTGACTATGAACGTGCTAAAATCGGTGGTCTGGATGCTCCCTTCATGTCAATCTATATTCCTTCCAGCTACCAGCTTCAACCCGACATGGGAAAAGCCCTTGCTGATTCCCTTATTGAAATGGTGCGTGGTATTGCACAAGCCCATCCGGATAAATTCGGCCTGGCCGGCACTCCTGCAGAAGTAGGGGCCCATTTTGCAGCCGGAAGAATTTCGCTGCCGATGGGTATGGAAAATGGTGCCCCAGTAGGAAATGATCTGGCCAACGTAAAATATTTCTACGACCGCGGCATCCGGTACATTACATTAACCCATGGAAAAGACAACCAGATCTGCGACTCTTCTTACGATACGCTGAATACCTGGAATGGATTGAGTCCATTTGGGGAAGAGGTTGTGCGGGAGATGAACAACGTGGGCATTATGGTGGATATCTCGCACGTATCTGACAGTACATTTTACGATGTACTGAAAATTACGAAAGCTCCTGTGATCGCCTCACACTCTTCCTTGCGCTACTTTACACCAGGATGGCAGCGCAACATGTCGGATGAGATGGTAACTGCACTGAAAAAAAATGGTGGCGTTATTCAAATTAATTTTGGCTCCACATTTTTAGACTCCGCTGTTTCTCAGGCCAATACTGCTAACCGTCAAAAACTTCAGGCGATTTTACAAGAACAGAACCTTGGCATGCGCGATGAGGCAGCCAAGCCCATCATTGAAGAGTTCCGTAAGAATAACCCTTCGCTTTATGCTGATGTAAAAACAGTAGTCAATCACATTGATCGTGTGGTACAACTGGCAGGCATTGATCATGTAGGTATCGGATCGGATTATGATGGCGTTGGCGACAGCTTACCCACCGGTCTAAAAGATGTATCCCAGTTTCCAAACCTGATTTATGAACTCCTCCGCAGGGGATATTCACCGGAAGACATTGAAAAGATCTGCTACAAAAACGTTTGGCGTGTGTGGAATAAGGTGATAGAGGTTTCAAACAACTAATATCAACGCTGTACGTTTATATTAAATCGATTGCCGTGATCCCACGTCACGGCAATTTTTTTTATACAATCCGAAACAAAATCAACCATCATGAAAACTTTACTCCTTTTCCTCATTTGTACATTCAGTATTACCTTACTCTTTGCGCAAACTTCAGAACCGGTTGACGTTATCAATAAAGGCACCAGGTTTATTGGTGGAAGTTTTTCGTTTACCGCTTCAAAACGAGAGGAGGATTATCGATATACAGAGATTTCAATTGGACCAGGGTTTGGGTATTACGTTAAAGACGATCTGGCTGTAGGCGGTTTTCTGAGTTACACTTTTGGCAAGAATGAATCCTTTAATACCAACTCCGCTTCATCGAACTCAGGTATTGGTCTGAATGTCTTTCTGTTAAAAAATTATAAGATCGTTAACAATCTGTTCTTTACCCTTCAACCTCAGACTTCTTTAGGGTTTACAAGTCAGGAGTTCACCAATTTTGCGGCTAGTAATTACACTGGCTTTGATTTTAGTCTTGGTGTAAGTCCTGGTATTATGTTCTTCGTTGGAAGAAAGTTTGCCTTTCAAACCTCACTTGCTAATCTGAACTATTCCTTTACTCGGAGAAAATCCGAAAACAGTGGCGAATTAACTACAACTCACAATTTTCGCCTAAATGGTAATTTAGCAATTTCAAGTTTATCAATACGTTACTTTCTTTGGTAACACAGGTCATTCGCATAAACTCTTTGTAACATTTCCTTATTTTTGATGCCTATCTTATGGTGTGAGAGAAGCAGCCTTTGTAAAACGAAACCAGGAGCGGTG
>CAZCRJ010000110.1:0-7679 GCA_964501015.1 uncultured Roseivirgaceae bacterium
GCGCAGGCAGGCTGTTTCACTTTTCACTACATAATCAAAAGCCTTGTGATGCATACAGCTAATGGCAACATCAATCTGGTCCTGTGCCGATAGTATCACTACCGGTATTTCCGGATTGAATGCTTTGATTTTGTCTAATGTTTCCAATCCATTAATGGCATTTTCATTCACACCATTCAGGTGGTAATCCAGTATAATAACATCCGGCTTATCCTCTAAATGGGCAAGGCATTCTTCACCCGATTCAAAAGTTTGAACCGTAAAGTCAGTATGACTCATGAATTCTATTTCTAATGACTTAAGAAATACCGCATCATCATCTACCAGAAAAATTTTGATTTTTTCAGTGCTCATGGCGTTAGTTCGTTAATGCGGTTAAATTCTTCCTCCAGCTCATCACATGCCTGTGTACAAACTGTTTCCAATTGATTAATCATTGTGGGAATACCCTCTGCCTGCTGTTGGCCTTTGGCAAAATCCTGTACCCTTCTGGCCATCACTTCTAAATCAGCATTCATTCCCATTATCGCAAAGGAGGGTAACAGTTTATGTACTGTGGCGTACAACAAATCCCAATTTTTATCGTGAAAGCTCTTCTTCATGGTACTGACCAGAGGCGGAGTTTGCTTCAGAAATACGGAGATCATTTCCTTCATCATCACCGGATTGGTTTTCGTTCGCTTCGTTAAATAGTTCAGATCGACACATTTTTTGATTTCCCGTAAGGGAGTCTCCGGTTCAGGCACTTCAACACCGGGATGATCCGTTTTCTTAACTAATCCAACTATTTTACTGTACAATAACCGATCGTCTACAGGTTTGGCAATATAGTCATTCATGCCCAACGCAGTACACTTTTCAAGGTCTACAGTGGTAACATCGGCCGTTAAGGCGATAATGGGTATCGCAGAATTCATGGTGGACCGAATAATCTTTGTAGCCTCAAATCCATTCATTTCAGGCATTTGTAAATCCATGAGAATAATATCAAATAGCTCATCTTTCAATTTTGCGATGGCTACTTTCCCGTTTTCAGCAATGGTACAGGTAAAGCCAAATTCTTCCAGCAACGTTTTCATCAATAACTGATTCAGCGCCATATCTTCCACCACCAGAACCTTAATATCGTGTTTCAGGGTTTCCAGTGTGTCCGTTTCTAGTTCCCATACAACCACCTGCTCGGTTTTTTGAAAGTTCAGTGACACGCTAAAAGTTGAACCTTCATTAAGTTTACTCGAAACATGAATCTCTCCGCCTTGCTGTTCTACTAATTGCTTAACAATGGCCAATCCCAATCCGGTGCCCCCATACAAACGGGCAGTACCGCTGGAAGCCTGCCGGAAGGTCTCAAATATCTTTTCCGTGTTTTCTTCCGCAATGCCAATACCCGTATCGGTTATACTAAATGAAACCGTAGCGTGTTGCTCATCTTCACTAAGTAAACGAACCCCCACCGTAATGCTTCCATTTTCAGTGAACTTTACTGCATTACTCATCAGGTTTAGCATGATCTGGTGAAGGCGTACCGGATCACCAACCAATATTTCTGGAATAGCATCATCATATTCCTTAATCAGGATTACATTTTTCTCCTGGATTTTAATTTCAAACAAATGAAGTATTGCCGCAATAGTGGAGGACATTCTAAAGGGTATCTTCTCAAAGGTCATTTTATGGGCGTCTACTTTCGCCAGATCAAGTATATCGTTAAGCAAAACAATTAAGGCATCACCGCTTGTTTTAATGGCATCCAGGTATTCCCGCTGCTTAACGGAGAGTGGTGTTTTAAGTAATACTTTGGTAAATCCGATAATCGCATTCATGGGCGTACGGATTTCATGACTCATGTTGGATAGAAACTGTTGTTTCGCTTTTACTGCATCTTCGGCAATGCCCGTTGCTATTTCTGCTTTCTTTCGTGCTTCTTCAGCAATTTCTGTTGCCAGTTCCGTGTACCGTCCGGCCCTTTCCAATTCTGTTGCTACGCGCTTTTGTTCGGTTATATCGCGGGCTACCACCACCGCCCCCAATACATTTCCCTGTTCATCTTTGTACACCGATCCATTAAATAACACTTCAGTTAATGTGAAGTCCAATAAAGTAAGCGGATAGTTGGCGACAAATCCCTTCTCAAAAATTTCCTGGTAAACCATACGCGCTTTATGCGAATCGGTAAAGTAGGTAAAGAAATCAGAGCCGGTTAACTGCGGGCGCGTTTTCCCGGTTATGTTTACCAGGGCCTCATTCATATCCGTAATCTTACCGTCCTTGCTGATGGTAATCAACGGATCGAGGCTGGCTTCTATCAGGCTTCTTGCATAGGTGGATTCACGCTCTTTACTATACATGGCAGGTTGTTGGCTCTTTGATAGGCATGCTGTTCATTTGTTCACTATTTTGGACTTTCACCCGGATTAGAATTTTCAGCTATCTCATCAATAGGTGTCATTCGCTTAATTTTCATTTGCCGGTAATACGAAGGCGACACCCCTGTTATTTTTTTGAACTGATTGGATAAGTGTGCCACACTGGAGTAATTAAGCAAAAAGGCTATTTCAGTAAGGTTATGCTCGTCATACAGTATCAGCTCTTTGGCTCTTTCAATTTTATGAATGATAATGTATTGCTGAA
This sequence comes from uncultured Roseivirgaceae bacterium, assembly GCA_964501015.1. Taxonomy (GTDB): domain Bacteria; phylum Bacteroidota; class Bacteroidia; order Cytophagales; family Cyclobacteriaceae; genus UBA2336. The sequence goes on from CAZCRJ010000110.1 coordinate 2,632, forward strand.
TGGTGATGCCTTTCACTTCTGAAAAAATGTTAGACAAATACGTGTAATCGTACTGTAGTTTTTCACTGATATAATCGGAGTTGTTCACTTTTGGTAACTCGCTCGAATAGTGAACCATTTCCGTTATTATATTTTTAATGCGTTCAATCAGGATTGACTTTTTATCGTCCATCAACTCAAGGCCTGATTTATGCAGTGACTGCCGGAGGTGTTCCCGTTGTTTTGCGGTGAGCGATTCCATGATTTCAACTTCACCCAGATCCACTACAACGAAGTGCAATCCATGCTTACGCAGAACATCCTTAACCGCCAACTTACAACGGGTACTGACCATGTATTTAATAAAAAGTTTCAAATGAGATTGGATAGTTTAAGACTGAATACAGGTGCTTCCATCAGGCGTATTTATTGCCACGTTGATCAGCGAATTAATCATCAGGGCTTACCCTAAGGTACAGCGCAAAGTGACACTTTATAAAAGAGAATGGATTACATATTTATAGCTTAGACTTACATAAATCACAGGTTCTCGAGGTTTTCCCTGCGTTTGTTTTTAAGCTGTTTGAAATAGGTAGGCGATAGCCCTGTAATTTTCTTGAATTGATTGGATAAATGCGCCACACTGCTATAGTGCAGCTTGTACGAAATCTCGGTCAGGTTCAGTTCATCATATAACAACAATTCCTTTACTCGTTCAATTTTATTCAGGATAATAAAGTGTTGTATAGTAATACCCTTGACTTCTGAGAAAATGTTGGACAAATAGGTGTAGTCATACCCTAGTTTTTCACTGATGTAATCTGAATAATTGACTTTCGGTAGCTCCTCCGAATAATGAATCATTTCAACGATGAGGGATTTTATTTTTTCAATCAACACACTTCGCTTATCATCCAGCAATTCCAGACCAGATTTTTTGAGGTTTTCCTTCAACTTCTGGCGCTGATCTTCCGTGATTTCTTCAAGAATTTCAACCACTCCCAAATCAACAATTACATAATGCAATCCCAGTTTGGCCAATTCACTCTTCACCAGCATTTTACACCGCAGACTAACCATGTATTTTATGTATAGTTTCATCGGGTATATTGAATGGCTAAAGGTTGCCTAATTAACACGTTTAATGCACAAAATGATCCTTGCTATTTTCCAAAAAGCATAAATTAATAAGGAGTAACAATGATTTCTGGAATCACTAAATATAATGATTATTCTTTATCCTACTCCTGATGAAAGTATTGAAATACGTAACGGAATTCGAATAAAAGAATTCCTTACACTTCTTCCGTTCGGAAGGGTGCAAATTCATACCCGTCACTCAGGTAGTTGGGAAAAATTTTCAGGTGGTGTTTTTTCACTTCATCAAAGAGCAGGCGCTTCAGTTCCGGCAAGTTTTCACCCGATTCCGCGGAAACAAAGATCACCTCTCCAAATCCATGGTCACGGTAGTATCCTTTCATCTTCTCCAGATCCAGTGGCTCATCGGAATGCTGCGCCCGCAGGGCATCTACTTTATTAAGTACCAGCACCACGGGTAATTCAGCCGCACCAATTTCGGCCAGCGTTTGGGTTACTACTTCACTATGGTTATCGTGGTAAGGATGGGCAACATCTACTACATGTAACAATACATCGGCTTCGCGCACTTCATCCAGCGTTGATTTAAAAGATTCAATTAAATGATGAGGCAGCTTGCGAATAAACCCTACGGTATCGGAAAGCAAAAAGGGTATATTGCCAAAGGTTACTTTTCGTACGGTGGCATCAACGGTAGCAAACAGTTTGTTTTCTGCCAGCACGCCCGAGCCCGAAAGCTTATTCATTAACGTTGACTTGCCTGCATTGGTGTATCCTACCAGGGCCACACGCACAATATTACTACGTGACTTGCGCTGGGTTATTCGCTGGCGGTCAATTTTCTCCAGGTCTTCTTTTAACAATTTGATTCGGTAACGGATATTCCTGCGGTCGGTTTCAATTTCACGCTCTCCTGCCCCACCACGGGTTCCTGTACCCCCACGCTGCCGCTCAAGGTGAGTCCACAAGCGGGTTAATCGGGGAAGTAAATATTGATTCCGTGCCAGTTCTACCTGGGTTCGTGCCTGGGCAGTTTGGGCACGACTGAGGAAAATATCTAGAATGAGCAGGCTTCTATCGTAAACCTTTACATTCTGTTCGCTGTCCTTGGGATTCAGTTCCTGCTCCAGGTTACGCAATTGAGAGGGAGAAAGGTCATCATCAAAAATGACATTCCTTACTTTTTGTGTCAGTACAATAACTTTTAATTCTTCCAGCTTTCCTTTACCAATAAAGGTACGGGAATCGGGTTTGGCCAGGTTCTGAACAAGCCGTTTAACGGTGTTAATCCCTGCCGTTTCGGCAAGAAACTCAAGTTCGTCAAGGTGCTCTTCCGTAAGTTCGGGTTGCCGGGAATTGCCAAGGGCTACCAATACGGCTTTGTGCTGTTCTTTCATAATCTGCTGCAAGGTACTACAGGAAATCGGAGTTGTGAATTCTTACTCAACGGACGGAACTCCTCCACTGGTTGTCATTTGGGTAAACCCCTAACCCCTCTGAAATAGTTCAGGACTAACTTTTTTTTTGGGAGCAAAGTCTTTTACCTATGTTTACAGTATTAATCAACCACTATTTCTGTCCTTTTTAATTTTATTTTTTTACCTAAACATTTGACGAAAGCTTTGTAGATGAAAGTTGCCCTCGTAGTTAATACATCCTGGAATCTTTATAACTTCCGCATAAGCCTCATCCACTCCTTACAGGCGAACGGGCACGAAATTCATACCATTGCCCCCACCGATTCGTATACTCCATTATTATTGGAACATGGTTGTCAGCACCATAAACTTCGCATGGATAGCCGGGGCGCCAACCCTATAAAAGACATGGCTTTAATTTTTGAGCTCTACACGATTTACAGAAGGATAAAGCCTGACATCATCCTTCACTATACCATAAAACCCAATGTATATGGAACACTAGCCGCTACACTGTTGGGTATTCCGGTAGTGAACAATGTGTGTGGCCTGGGCACTGTATTTCTCAAAAAGGATATTGTTTCATTTATTGCCAAATTGCTTTACCGTATGAGTTTCCGGTTTGCCCGGAAAGTATTTTTTCAAAATCCTGATGATTTGGACCTCTTTATCAAGGATAAGCTTGTGCCTGCAAAAGCAGTTGACCTGTTGCCCGGCTCGGGAATCGACTTGAAAAAATTTACTCCAGCTCCCTTTACGCGGAATTCAGCTTTTACTTTTCTGCTCATATCACGCCTCATTACCGATAAAGGCGTTTTGGAATATGTGGAGGCTGTAAAGAAATTGAAAGCCGAAGGGCTGAATGCACGTTTCCAGGTACTTGGTGCCATCGATGAAGAACACAAACGTGGCATTGCCAAAGAAGTGATCGATTCGTGGATTACTTCCGGCATCATTGACTATTTAGGCACTACGGAAGATGTACGTCCCTTCATTCAACAGGCGGATTGTGTAGTGTTGCCATCATACCGCGAAGGTACTCCGCGGGTATTGCTGGAAGCGGCCAGCATTTCAAAACCCATTATAGCCACGAATGTTCCCGGCTGTAATCAGGTGGTGGTGGATCATTTCAACGGCCTTCTGTGTACCTTGAAAGATGCGGATGACCTGGCAGAAAAAATGAAAACCATGTCGCATCTTAATGATGACCAACTGAAAATATTTGGAGCTAATGGCAGGCAAAAAATGGAATCTCAGTTTGATGAATCTACGGTGATTCAAAAATATCTACACACATTACAGCAAGTTGAATCCGAACAATTCAGCCATGCAGATCATTGAAACAGGCTTTACAGGACTGATCGAAATTCTACCCACCGTTTACCACGATTCGCGTGGCTGGTTTTATGAATTTTATAAAAACGAAGTGTTTCACCATGCGGGAATCACTTATTCTTTTCGCCAGGAAAACATTTCCTTTTCACGCAAGGGTGTAGTCAGGGGGATGCATTTTCAACTCCCTCCCCATGAACAGGCCAAACTTGTTTCTGTACTGCAGGGGAAAGTGCTGGATGTGGTAGTGGATTTGCGCAAAGGATCAGCCACTTTTGGCAAAGTACACACGTGCCTGCTTGACGGTGAACAACATAAACTGCTAATGGTACCGGAAGGTTTTGCCCATGGTTTTGTTGCACTGGAAGACTCCCTCTTCCTGTATAAATCCGATAACCTGTATAACCGGGAGGCCGAATGCGGCATCCGGTGGGATGATCCCACGCTTGCCATTCAGTGGCCGGTAGATAATCCCATTCTTTCCGACAAAGACCGCAACCTGCCGATGTTCGAAGAGTTGTTGGGAAAATCACTAATTTCACGTGATTAAACTCAGAACATTTTGATGCGTTTTTTTGTGATCATCGGCCAGGTAGTGCTGGCCGCGCTTTTTCTTTCGGCTTGCCAATCGTACAGGCAAAACATCATGTTTAAACTACCGGAGGGGGCACCACTGGATACGTATGTGGCAGAAGCCCAAAAAAATTATGTCATTCAGAAAAACGATATCCTGAAAATCAGTGTCTTCACCAAAAATGGAGAATTAATCATCGACCCGGATTATGCCCTGCTGAAAGATCTGCCCGTTCAAAACATGCAACGCAGGCCTGAACCGCTTTACCTGGTTGACGTAAACGGAGTGGTCAAGTTCCCAATGATTGGGGAGTTGAACATGGAAGGCCTGACTATCCGCCAGGGGGAAGCCATCCTGCAAAAAGAATATGCTTCCTTCTATTCCGATGCCTTCGTGGTATTGGAATTTACTAATAAGCGGGTGGTGGTATTGGGTGCACCTGGCGGAAAGGTGATTCCCTTGGTAAATGACAATGTTACACTGGTAGAAATATTGGCATTAGCTACTGGAATAGCAAACGATGCCATGGCACAAAACATACGCATCTTGCGGGGCGATCAGGTATTTCTCGCTGACCTGAGCACAATTGATGGCTACAGGAAGGGGAATATGATTATGCAACATGGCGATATCGTTTATGTAGAACC
>CAZCRJ010000111.1:0-7675 GCA_964501015.1 uncultured Roseivirgaceae bacterium
GCCTAATTCTTTTGGAAAGTAGTCAAACATCCACATATCATGATTTCCGGTAAAAAATATAATCGGTATCCCTGCATCGCGTAACTCGGCAAGTTTTCCTTGCAGGCGAATAAATCCTTTCGGGATTGCATGTTTGTATTCAAACCAGAAATCAAAAATGTCGCCTAATAAATAAATACTGTGTGCTTCATCTTTGATCTGATCCAGCCAGCGCACTATCCGTTTTTCTCTATCCAGACTCTCGATAGCGTTAGGTACACCCAAATGAAAATCGGATGCAAAAAATATTTTTTTAGCGTTCAGGTCAGTTATGTTGATCGTCATACGGTATTTACAAAGTACTTAAAATAAAAAAACTCAGGCAATCATTGCCTGAGTTTTTAATGTTTTCATTGAAGGGGCCTACGGATTAGGTGTTGGCTTCGACTCTTCCTCAGCAGGTTCAATCGAAGGCTGCTCTTCATCAGCAGGTTGCTGAATCACTTCCTTTTTCTCACTGGATCCATTGGTAAATTGCTGGTACGTGGTCAGCTTTTCAAATGGACGTTTTCCGATTAGGCGTTCGAGGTCGGCCTGGAAAAGAATCTCTTTTTCGAGGAGCTCTTTTGCAATTACTTCCAGGTGTTCGCGATGCTTGCTTAGCAAGTTAATTGTACGCAAGTAGCATTCGTCAATAATTTTCTTTACTTCCTGATCGATGCGTTGAGCGGTTGCATCAGAATATGGTTTTTGAAGGGCATAGTCATTTGCCTTGGAGTCGAAAAAGGACATGTTGCCTATTTCCTTATTCATGCCATAGACAGTAACCATGCTGTAGGCCATTTTTGTAATACGTTCCAAATCGCTTAAGGCCCCCGTTGATATCTTATCAAAAATGAGTTCTTCAGCAGCCCGCCCCCCGAATGCCATGCACATCTCGTCCATTAACTGCTCGGTCTGGTAAAGGAACTGTTCTTTGGGGAGATATTGTGCATACCCCAGGGCTGCAACACCGCGTGGTACGATACTCACTTTAACCAGTGGGTCGGCATGCTCCAAAAACCATCCGGCTACTGCGTGGCCGGCTTCATGATAGGCTACGATTTTCTTTTCTTCTGGAGAAATGATTTTTGTCTTCTTCTCCAGCCCACCAATCACACGGTCAATGGCATCCTGGAAATCCTGCATGTCCACTGCTTTTTTATCCTTTCGGGCGGCTATTAAGGCTGCTTCATTGCAGACGTTAGCGATTTCAGCTCCGGCAAAACCCGGAGTTTGTGCCGATAATTTTTTTATGTCAACAGATGTGTCAATTTTAATGGGCTTCAAGTGAACTTTGAAGATTGCCTCACGGCCAACTACATCAGGTTTATCAATACTGATCTGACGATCGAAACGGCCTGGTCTTAAAAGGGCAGAGTCCAGAACATCGGGTCTGTTGGTTGCGGCAAGAATGATCACTCCTGAATCCGTGGCAAAGCCATCCATTTCTACCAACAATGAATTTAACGTGTTTTCACGTTCGTCATTAGCGCCCGGCATCTGGCCACGGCCGCGGGAACGACCTATGGCATCGATTTCGTCAATAAATACAATACAGGGAGCTTTTTCCTTCGCCTGCTTGAATAAGTCGCGCACACGAGCAGCACCTACACCTACAAACATTTCTACGAAATCCGATCCCGAAAGGGAGAAAAAGGGAACTGCGGCTTCACCTGCCACAGCTTTAGCCAGCAACGTTTTACCTGTTCCGGGAGGGCCAACCAATAAGGCACCTTTAGGTATTTTGCCACCCAGCTTGGTGAACTTTGATGGGTTCTTCAAGAATTCAACGATCTCACGAATCTCTTCTTTTGCTTCTTCCAGACCAGCTACATCTTCGAAAGTAATTTTTACTTTATTCTCAGCATCAAAAAGAGCTGCTTTCGATTTTCCAATATTAAATATCTGACCACCGGGCCCGCCACCACCAGTCATTCTACGCATCAGCATCCAGAAACCAAACAATAATAAAAACAGGAAGCTCCAACTGAAGAATACATTGAAATAATCAACACGTGTTTCAGCCTTATATTCGGGTCTGTCGCCCTCGGGTATTTTACTCACCGTTTCATTATACCAACGATCAAAGCCATCAACAGAAATTACCTTTACTTTATAGTGTGGTCCAGAGATATTCTGGCCCATTGGGCCTTGGCTCTCGATGTCATCCTTGTATTTAGCATTTTGAAGTGCGCTTGATGTAAGCGTTACTTCAACGATTTCCTTGTCTTTGATGAGGATAAGCCGTTTTACATCACGGCTCTCTATCATTACCTTTAATTCACGTAATTCTTTCTCCTTCAAATTGGTGTTGGAGGTGAACCACATCACACCCATGATTACGGCAATCGTAACCAGAATTACCCACAATTGGTAGTTACCACCCTTGGGAACCTTTGGAGGTAGTATTTTATTGTCATTTTTTTCAGCCATTGGAATTCATTTCAACACGCATTCAATAACGTGTTCCTTTTTATTTAGTTATTACCGGTTCTTCAATTTCTATAAACTCTGCATCGCCCCATAATTTTTCGAGTGCAAAAAATTCGCGCTTGTCTTTGCGGAAAATGTGTACCACAACATCAAAATAGTCCATTAACACCCATTCCTTATTTGTTCTTCCTTCAATATGCCATGGATTTTCTTTGACAGCCTTGTACACTTCATCATCTATCGACTCAGAAATGGCATCCAACTGTTTATCTGAGCCACCAGAGCAGATGACAAAAAAATCAGCAACGGCATTTTTTACTTTTCGGAGATCCAGTACCAGAATGTCAATGGCTTTTTTTTCCTGCATTCCTTTTACAATGGCGTCACATAGTTTTTCAGAACTGACACCCTTTCTTTTATTCGCCATTAAGCTATCTTCGATTTTTGTTCAAAATTACAACAAATCCTTGTATAAAATTCCTGCCAATACGCTTTTCATGGGTCAACAACTGGTTTTTATGCCAGAATGTCACTCCACCAACCTCGAACTCCAACGCCTCATTCAGCAAAAGGGTTCAACTGAAGGCCTTGTAGTAATTACCAATAATCAGACAGCCGGACGCGGGCAACGTGGGAATACTTGGGAAAGTGAACCGGGAATGAATCTGACCTTCTCAATAAGTCTGCTTCCTGTTTTTTTAGCAGCCAAAGATCAGTTTCATTTGAACATAGCAATTTCACTGGGTTTGTTTGATTGTGTATGCCAATTGCTTCCGTCATCAGAAATTAAAATCAAATGGCCAAACGATTGTATGGTGGATGGAAAAAAAATCGGGGGTGTTTTAATTGAAAACCAAATTGTCGGACTTACAATTGAACAATCTGTAATCGGAATCGGATTAAACGTAAATCAACTTCACTTTACTGCTTCGTTGGCAACCTCCTTGGCTTTGGTTAGTAAGCGGGTATTCACACTACACGAAATATTGGAGGTACTTTTGGGTACATTGGAAAAACGGTATTTACAATTACGTGCAGGCAAACTATCAACATTAAAGATGGATTACCTGGATGCAATGTTCAGAAGGGGAGAGGAACATCCTTTTAAATCGGAGAACCGTATGTTTCAAGGAATTATTGTGGGTATAAATGAATCAGGAAAATTAGCAGTGCAAGTCAGCAATTCACTCGAATATTTTGACATGAAGGAGATTCAATTTCTTTACTAGTTCCCGTTCATATAAGGCGAGCGCAGTTTGTCATCAAATTTCAATTCTTAATAAAGTGCTCATAATTGCCTTCACTTGCAATCGTATCTTTAGTTCAATCAAACGCTAATTTTTATGAAAAGAAAAATACTGATTCTTCTAGTATTAACCGTTCTGTTAATTCCTTCTCAGGCTCAAAAGCTAGACATGGAGAAACTGAAAGGGTTAAGTCCAAGGGCTATTGGTCCAGCAGGCATGAGTGGTCGCATAACCGCTGTTGATGCTGTACATAGTAACCCTGATATAATTTATGCAGGTGCTGCTTCAGGGGGCGTATGGTTATCCACCAGTGGTGGAGTAGCATGGGAACCTATCTTTGATAAAGAGGCTACGCAATCGATTGGTGCTATTGCCATTCAGCAGGATAATCCAGCGGTAGTATGGGTGGGTACCGGGGAAGGTAATCCACGTAACAGTTTGAATGGTGGCGATGGGTTGTATAAAACACTGGATGGTGGTAAAACCTGGAAAAAGGTAGGCCTTGAGAAAACTCGTCATATCCATCGAATTATAATTGATCCGAAAAATCCGAATACGGTTTATGTTGGTGCGATTGGCTCTCCATGGGGTGAACATCCCGAACGTGGAGTTTATAAAACAACTGATGGTGGCGCTACTTGGGAGCGTATTTTGTTTGTCGATAACAAAACCGGTTGTGCGGAGTTGGTGATGGATCCCTCCAATCCGAATAAATTATTTGCCAACATGTGGCAACACCGCAGAATGCCCTGGACATTTTCTTCCGGTGGGCCGGGTTCAGGATTACATGTAACGCATGATGGTGGTAAAACCTGGAAGAAATTAAGCAGTAAGGAAGGATTGCCCGAAGGTGAACTGGGACGCATGGGACTTGCCATCGCGCGAAGCAAACCAAATGTGGTGTATGCATTAATTGAATCTAAAAAGAATGCTTTGTATCGTTCGGAGGATGGTGGAGAGAAATGGACCATGATTAATGATAAGAATGAGATAGGAGATCGGCCATTTTATTATTTCGAGATATATGCGGACCCGAAAAACGAAAACAGGCTTTACACTATTTTCTCCCGAGTGAACGTAAGTGAAGATGGTGGAAAATCATTTCAACAGTTGTTGCCCTACTATGGTGTTCACCCCGATCATCACGCCTGGTGGATACACCCTGAAAATCCGAACCTGATCATAGACGGTAATGATGGTGGTTTAAACATTTCACGTGACATGGGGAAAACGTGGGTCTTTGCTGATAATATTCCGGTAGGGCAGTTCTACCACATCAATGTTGATATGGATCATCCGTACAATGTGTATGGCGGCATGCAGGATAACGGATCGTGGGTTGGCCCAGCGTATGTATGGCGCAATGCGGGTATCCGAAATTCCTATTGGCAAGAAGTATTATTTGGTGATGGTTTTGATGCCGCACCTGATCCAGATGATAACCGATACGGGTACGCCATGTCGCAAGGTGGCAACTTAGCACGTTTTGATTTGAAAACAGGGTTCACAAAGAATCTTCGTCCCACACATCCGGATGCATCGATTAAACTCCGGTTTAACTGGAACGCAGCATTGGCTCAGGATCCGTACAGTACTTCAACTCTCTATTACGGAAGTCAATTCCTACACAAATCTTCAAACAAAGGAGACACCTGGGAGATTATCTCTCCGGACTTAACAACTAACGATCCCTCTAAGCAGCAGCAACATGAGAGTGGTGGATTAACCATGGATGCTACCGGTGCCGAAAATCACTGCACCATATTAACCATTGCACCCAGCACTGTTAAGCAAGGTGTATTGTGGGTTGGCACCGATGACGGTCAGATTCAGGTAACCCAGGATGGTGGAAAAACATGGAATAATGTAACCTCCAGAATTACAGGCATGCCCAAAAATGCATGGGTGCCGCAAATACAAGCCTCCACGTATAGTGCTGGTGAAGCCTTTGTCATCGTAAATAATTACCGGATGTTTGATTATAAGCCTTACCTGTTTCGAACCAAAGATTATGGTGCTACCTGGGAAAGTTTGGTAACACCCTCGCAGGTAGGCGAAAGTAATTTTACCCATGCTATTGCACAGGATCCTGTTGAACCAAAACTTTTTTTCCTCGGCACTGAAAATGGATTATTTGTAAGTATTGATGGAGCACGTAACTGGACGAAGTGGACCAACGATTATCCTTCTGGGGTACCCACCATAGATTTGGTCATCCACCCACGCGAACATGACCTGGTTATCGGAACATTTGGCCGGGCCATTTATGTGTTGGATGATATCCGTCCACTTCGTGAGATAGCAAAGTCTGGAGCGGCTACCTCAAAAACTGTTCAACTCTTTACACCACCGGATGCTTATCTCGTTTCTATTCAGCAACCTACAGGGCCTCGGTTTGATGCCAACGCAGTTTATAATGGGCAAAACCGACCGATGGGAGCAATGATTTCCTATGCGGTAACTAAGCCTGAACTTAAAAAAGAAGAGCCAAAACCATCGGAAACGAAAGGAAGAAAGGGTGCACAGCCTGAGACTAAACCTGTTACCACGGCTCCTGCTGATAAGGGAAGTGTAAAATACGATTCAATTAAACTTGAAATTTTCAAGGCTAATGGTGAGCTGGTCAATACCCTTCGTCAGAAAGCCCCTGAAGCAAATGGGCTTTACAGGATGAATTGGATGTTGAATGAAAAATCAGACAGGCAACCATCCAGAACAACAACTCGCGGAAGCGGTGGTGGCGGAGGCGGATTTGGCGGCACACCAGTATTACCCGGAAACTATACATTACGGATGACTTATGGCGACCAGAAAGATTCCACTTCCATTACTGTGAAAACTGATCCACGTATGGATGTACCCGTATCAGTATACGAGCAACGACATGCCATGATTAAAGACTTGCAGAAACTCAGAGCTATAGCAACTGCGGCTACCGACAGGCTTCGCGAATCAAAGGAAATTACTGAGGAGTACGAGAAGAAAATCAAAGACTCCAAGCGCACCGATTTGAAAGAAGCCGCAGACAACACAAAGGCTGTTAAAGATTCCATTAATGCATTGTTTGATGTTATTCTGGGCAAAGTCGATACGCGTCAGGGTATTGTACGTTCACCAGATCCTACTCCCGTCTCCTATATTCAAACTGCACAAGGGTATATCGGGCGTTCGCACGATCCGATCAGTGAAACGGACAGACGTGTGTATAAACATGCTGAAGATAAAATTGCCGATGTAACGAAACGGGTAAACACCTTCTATGACACAACATGGAAGCAATACAGGGAAATGATGGAAAAAGTTACCATTTCACCATTTAAAGATTACGAACCATTAAAAAAGTAATTTCAGGTGTAAAGAATTAACAAGAATTAAAATGGAAGTCTGACGGTTTAACCGGTCAGACTTTTATTTTTATGCCCGCATTATGGTAACAGTAAAGAATGTAGCATTTACCTACGGAAGCCAGTCACACACGCCAAAAAGGTAGACATAGTAATCTGCTAGTATCTGTATTTATGACTTTGGCAAAGCGCAAGTCTGCGAAATAGGAAATGAATTTAATGAAGCCCTCAAACATAAGGCAGTAGTGGCTGTTTGCCAAAAGCAAATGCAAGAAGATTTATGACTTAAGTAGTTGTGACGAAAAAATTGTGTTTAGTCAGTTAACCTCAGAGGGCACTGAGAAGGTACAGAGCTCCACCAATGAATTGCTACGGTAACTTTGCAACCTTTGTGCCTTCTGGGGTTTGAGCATTAACTTCAAAACTCAATCTTATAACTCAATACTGGTATTAATGGAGTTTGGTATGCAGTTGTGATTTCTCCACTTAGAGGTTCAAAGTATTTTCCGTAAATATTTTTCCGGTTGGTTATGTTTTGAATATCCAGGGCAAGTGTGTGCGTTGACTTAGGTTTGTTTCGCTTTAAGCTGATCCGTAAATCCGTTCTGAAGTAAGCCGGGTTTTGTTCTT
>CAZCRJ010000112.1:0-7638 GCA_964501015.1 uncultured Roseivirgaceae bacterium
TGATTATGTGTTATCCAACACCGGGTTAGAGGAATTCAATGTTTCTGGAACATTGGGATTTCAGCAGTTCAACAGGGGACTTGAGGTTTATGCGAGTACCTTCAATACTGAAATCGGAATATTGCGTGCCGCTCATGCCGGAAACCTTAACGATCTTGAAAACTCAATAAAAAATAATGAGCCCTGGTACATTTCCCCATTTACGTATGACATCAGTAATCCCAGGCAAAAAATTAATCATCATCTTCTTAAAGTAAGTGCACACCAAAATATTTCGGGGCTCGGAAAATTGAGTGTACTGTATGGAGGCCAGTTTAATCAGCGTAAGGAATTTGATGTACGAAGAGGCAGCCGGAACGAACGGCCCGCCTTGTTTATGAAATTGTTTACAAACGTGCTGGACGTTTCCGTTGATCATGAGCACACCCAACATTCCGGAAGTTTTGGTCTTAACGCTACATACAAGTATAATGTAAATGAAACAGGAGAAACCGGTATAAGCCCATTGATTCCGGATTATCACCAATTCTCTTCTGGAATATTCATTATTGAAAAGGTTCGTAAAAATAACTGGTTACTCGAAGCCGGTGGGCGCTATGATTACCAGTTTTTAAAGGTGCTTACGTTCACATCCGGTAACTCGTTAATTAAACCATCCTTTAATTTTCATTACTTCTCCGGATCCTTTGGAGCGACCTATTATTTTAGTCCAACCATCAGGTTAAACAACCATATTAGCATGTCATCGCGTCCTCCTCATGTTAGTGAACTATACAGCGAAGGGTTGCACCACGGCACTGCAGCAATTGAAGAAGGACTAATGCGCCTGAATGGAGAAGTGCTGACAGAGCAATCGATGGTGAAAAAGGAATTTTCCGGAAAATGGATTAGCACACTACAGATGGAAGGCAAAAAAATCTCTGCTGATTTTTCGCTCTATGCAAATATGATCAGCAATTATATTTTTTTAAGTCCGGTTGCGACACGATTAACCATTCGTGGATATTTCCCTGTCTGGCAATACCAGCAAACCAATGCAGTATTGACCGGGGCAGATGCCTTTTTCAATTGGACAGCAAGTAAGAATTTGCAATACACAGGTAAGCTGTCTTACCTCTATGCACGTGATATTACCCGGAACGATGCGCTGATTTTTATTCCTCCGGTAAACATGGAAAACAGTCTTCGGTATCAAACTACTGTCGGTAAGCTTGACGATTTTTTTATTAAGCTTTCAGTTCCTACATTTTTTGAACAATACAATGCGCCCATCACTGTGTATCCTTCTGAAATTCCCGCTTACACGGATGATCGTGTATACGATATTGCGCCTCCTCCGCCAGGGTATTCGCTATTAAATCTGGAGTTTGGATTTACATTACCCCTTCGCGAACAGAGTATATCCATCAGTCTGGCTGGTGAAAATCTTACGAATGAATCATACCGAAATTACATGAACAGACTCCGCTATTTTGCGGATGATATTGGAAGAAATTTTATTGTCCGGCTTAACTATAATTTTCACGCACATAATTAATCTAACTGTATGAACGTACCTATGAAAACAAATTTAATGATGTCTTGGTTGAAACGTTTTTTTGGTGGCTCATTTTTACTGGCAACCATGTTGCTAATAAGTTGTGGCGATGACCCAGAGCCTGCCAATGAAGAAGAATTGATCACTACACTAACTGTTACTTTAACTCCGCAGGGAGGAGGAAGCATTGTTTCATTAAAGTTTTACGATGCAGATGGTGACGGACCTATTGCGCCCGTGTTTACCTATCAGCCCAATATCCCTGAAAACTCTGCCGCATTATTACTGCCTGACCAGATATATGCTGCGAGTATAGAATTACTCAATGAAACAGAAAGTCCTGCTGAGAATATTACAGTAGAAATTGAAGAAGAAGCTGATGAACATCTTTTTTGTTTTTCCACTACCCTGTCAGGCCTCACTATTGCCTATGCCGATACAGAGGCAGATTATATTTCAGGAGGAACAACAAAACCGGTTGGATTAGCAACAACATGGACAACAGGATCAACCTCTGGAACAGGAACTGTAACTGTTCGATTGCGTCATCAACCCGGAACAAAAACCGGAGACTGTCCGGGAAGTGGTGAAACTGATATAGAAGTAACCTTTAATGTATTTATTCCCTAAGCAAAAGGCCCCGGATAATCGGGGCCTTTTTTAATGTTCTTTTTTAACGAAGAATTGTTCCAAATCCTTAAGGTTAAGGATTCCTTCGTAATAGGCTTTGCCAAAGATTACAGCAAAGATGCCCATATCATTCAGGCGTTTTATGTCATCCACTCCCCTTATTCCTCCACTGGCCAACACGCTTAATTCGGGAAAGCGATCACGAATGTTTTGATAAAATTCAAAGTTCGGTCCTTCAAGTACACCATCGCGCGACACATCAGTTGACTTAACGTACTTCAGCCCAAGTTCATGAAAATAGTCAAGGTGTTCGAATAATGTTAACTCCGATTTTCGCTGCCATCCACGAAACAAAAGGTGCATGCTTTTAACATCAGTTACATCGGCTCCAAGCGTTATTTTTTCTCTTCCATAGGAAATTATCCACGAGGCAAAAAGCTCAGGATTAGTAACCGCAATACTGGATGCAGTTATGTAATCAGCACCTGACTCATAGGCTTTGCTGATGTCTCCATCTGTAGAGATCCCTCCCGTGAAGTCAATTTTTAAATCAGTATATCCTGATATCTGTTCTATAATGTGATAGTTTACTGGCGATCCACGTTCGGCACCATCCAGGTCAACCAGGTGAATTACCTCAATGCCGTGGTCTTCAAATCGTTTGGCAAGGTCCAATGGGTTTTCATCGTAAGATTTTTCACTTGTGGGATCGCCTTTTCGCATTTTTACCACACGTCCTTTACGAATTGCTATAGAAGGGATTACCTGAATCATTATTTCCTAAATGAGAGGCTAAATTATCACATAGCGAGGAAACAAACCATGAATTTATAAGATTTAAGATCACCCACTTTGGCAACGTAATTGCCTTATAATTCCATAACTTTATTCCTATGAAAGGATTCGTTGCAATTGTTGTTGGCTTACTTCTCTGCTGTTCACTTTCCGGTATGGCTCAGGCACCCGTCAGGAAGCTTCCCCAGATCATAAACCGGCCAAATGTTAATCTTACTTCACCATTTATTAGCCTTGACGGAAATACCCTAATCTATACCTCGGATTATGCAGAAGACAATGAGCCTACCATCTTCTTTTCCGTTCGCACCGGGGCTATCTGGAGTGAGCCCCGGGCTCTGCCGAAACACATCAATAATAAGTCGAATTTTCCGGGTGGCTATTCCCTCAGTGCTGATGGCAAAACCGTCTACATCACTTCGCAGCGTTCCGGTGGCGTGGGCGGATTTGACATCTGGGCGGGTGATCTGAAAGGAAATTCATGGGGCGATCTTCAAAACCTATACATTCCGATTAACTCCAAAGGGCATGAAGGGAGCCCAACCTTTACACCCGATGGCCAAACGATGTATTTCATGCGCTGCGAAATTATGAATTTGCAAAAGGCTGAGAAGTGTAAAATCATGGTTTCGAAAAAAGCACCCAACGGACGATGGCAGGAACCAACAGAACTTCCTGAAAATATCAATACCGGAAATGCCCAGACACCACGCATTTCAGCAGATGGTGAAATTCTCATTTTTGCCTCCAACACTATGGGAACAACATTGGGGCAACTGGATCTTTATGTGAGTAAATTTCAAAATGGAGTGTGGACTGACCCTGCTCCGCTAACCTTCGTCAATACGGATAAAAATGATCAGTTCGTAAGCTTTATTGCAAATGGCCGATACTTGCTTAAAGACGCACCTGGCAAATCCAAGAGTGAACTCACCGAATTTCTGATGCCAGAAGAGTGGCGCCCCCGGCCAGTTACAAAAATCGAAGGCCGTGTTACAGACATCAGTGGATTGCCAACACCGGCTTATGTTTCGGTTATGGATTTAACCCACCATAATCGCTATTTCAGCGGACGTCCGGATAAAGACGGAAATTTTTTCCTATACCTCGTAGAGGGAGACCAGTATGAACTTTCCATCGATCCGGATGATGACCACTACACTTTTTTCTCAAAATACTTTGATCTGCGTGAAGCAAATAACCCCCTTGTGCTCACAGTAAGCGCTGTGTTGAAACCTGTTCAGGCAGGAGATGAAATTGCTCTTGATGGTATTCAATTTTTGCCTAATAGCGCTGTTCTTGATGATGCCAATTTTGAGATTAGAAGGTTGTCGCGATTGATCAAAGCATCGCCTGAATTGCGCTTTGAATTACACGTGCTGTTAGCCGGATATGAAGAAGCCTCTGAAAGGAGCAATAACGATCTTACCGAAGTTAAAACAGATTCAGTAGTTCACAAAATTCAGTTTTACAATGCGGAGGGGCAACCTTCAGAGCGCGATAGTGTTGTTGTGAATACTGTCTATCACAACAACCGCACTGAAAAACAAGCACAGGCAATTCTTGAGGCGCTCGCAACTTTTGGTGTTGACCGCAATGTCATTAGCTGTGTGGTTAACGCCAGGCCGGCAACTCCTGTTGAAGAAAAACGGACAAGCATTGCCGTAATAGCACGTAAAAAAGAATAACTCGTAAAGGTGTTAAAAAGAAAAGGGAACGGACACAACAGTTTTGTCCCAAAGTAATACCATTTCAGCATCACTGCCCATTTTATCAAAACGGATAGTGAACTGTTCAAACTCACGCTGTTGTAAAATTGCCTGGGCTGTTATGGAAAGAATATCCAGATCAGGATCGCGATTGGCTTCGCCCTTACTGTTAATACCCCACTGACCTGATTGCGCATTGAATATAATCGTCCAGGTAGTTGAATCCGGTATTGTCCACAATGAATATTTACCAGGCGCCAGGTTTTTTCCCTCAAACGTAAGTGATCGGTTTGTTTCAAAGACGGTTGCTTCATTTGCGCCAGTGCGCCAAATTGCTCCAAAGGGCACAAGCGTTCCAAAAATTGCCCTTCCCTTTTTAAAGGGTCGGTTATAATACACCGCTACTGTCACGTCTCCTTCCGTAAACGAAACAACCTCCTCCGGGCTAAACGATTTTGTTTGGTTGTGGCGGATCACCCCCACCACAGCGATCAATATGACAATAAGGACTACCCCAACTGCTGAAAAGATTAAAAATTTCTTCATGCTTTGCGCAAAGGCTTGAAATTAACTACAAACAAGTATTAAATCTGGTAAACAATTTTCAATTCTTTCTACAAAAATTACACGAATAGGCTTTATTTTTACCACTCGCTAACTAATCTCAAAAACATGGACGCATCCTGGACTCCTTTCTACGTAGTAATTGCCTTATTTGTTTTAGCTATTGTGTCTCCCTGGATTTTCCCAAACAAAATGGTGAGCAACAACAAGCACGACAATAAATTCTAGGCTCGGCCTTTCAAAAATGAACATTTGTGTTTTCTGCGGATCCAGCACCGGAAAGAATAGTGTATATGCTGATGCCGCAAGAGAACTTGGTATTCTTCTGGCTACTGAGGGGCACTCCCTCATCTATGGGGGAGGAAATATTGGATTAATGGGAATTCTGGCCGACACCGTCCTGGAAAATAAAGGGGCGGTGATTGGTGTTATACCGGACTTTCTAATGCAAAAAGAGGTGGGCCATAAAAATCTCTCTACACTGGAGGTTGTTTCCAGTATGCATGAGCGCAAAAGACGAATGGCCGATCTTGCCGATGCGTTTATCGTCATCCCCGGAGGCTGGGGCACATTAGATGAAACTGCTGAGATATTAACATGGCGCCAGCTTGGACTTATACAACAGCCGGTTGGGTTGCTTAATGTGGCCGGCTACTTTGACTTTCTTCTTGCTCAAATGAACCAAATGGTAACGGAAGGGTTTCTAAAATCAGAGAATATGGATTTTATTAAGGTTGAAAGAAGTCCAGAAAAAGTACTGCGCCTGTTGGTGGAATAATAAGAGCCTCGCTCAATTCCATAATTTCTTAACTTACATGTGAGGGGTCGGTTATGGTCAGAGTTATTGGATTTCTTTTTGCGGCTTTACCGGGAATACTTTTTAGTCAATCCCAAAACCTGGGTTTTAGTCTTACAGACGGAAAAAAGAAGATTCAAATTCCGATTGAAGTCCATAACAACCTTATTGTTGTTCGAGTAGTGCTCAACGATGTAATTCCGCTGAAATTTATCCTTGATACCGGTGTACGCACAGCCATACTCACGCAAAAGTCCTTTTCTGATATTCTAAAGCTGAACTATAGCCGCAAATACACTATTGCCGGACCGGGCGGTGAAAAACTGATTGATGCGTACATCGCTAATAACGTATCCCTGTCGCTTTCAGGGGTATCCGGCAAGGGGCACGCCCTTCTGGTTTTGGAAGAAGATTACCTGGAGCTTCGAAATCAACTCGGCACCGATGTTCATGGTATTTTAGGTTATGAACTGTTCAGCCGCTTTATTATTCAAATCGACTATCATCACAAAATCATGACCCTGATGATGCCCGAAAAATTTAAGCCAAGAAAAAGTTTTGAAATGATTCCCGTCCGAATCCAGGATACAAAACCGTATTTGTTGGCCCCCATAAGTATTAATTCAGGTCACTCCTTAAATGCCAAATTAATGGTGGATACAGGCGCAAGTCATGGTTTATTACTTGAGCCCGATACTGATCCACGCATCCAGGTACCGGAAAAACATGTCGACAATATAATTGTCAGAGGGCTAGGCGGCCTAATTACCGGGAAGACTGCACGCATTGAGTCGCTTGAGTTAGGCAATTATGTAATCCCAAAAGCACTGGCCAACTTCCCTGACACTGACAGCTATTTCAGTGATACCATTAAGTATGCGCGCATTGACCGCAACGGAACGTTAGGTGGAGAAATTCTTAGTCGCTTTACTGTGATTTTTAATTTCCCCCAGGAGAAAATGTATCTCAAAAAAAACAGTGAATTCAAAAAGAACTTTTACTTCAACCTTAGCGGACTACAGATAAGGGCAAAGGGATCCTCTTTAAATGTGTTTGAAATTACTGACGTACGGGAGCATTCCGTGGCAGCAAGTGCAGGCGCATTAAAAGGTGATTTATTGGTCAGCATTAACGGTATTTCGATACGGGAATTCCGCCTAAGTGAGATTAATGGTATGCTGAATTCAAAACCTGGTAAACGTGTAAGAATTGAGGTACAACGAAGTGGAGAGAAAAAAATAATTGACTTCAGGCTTGAAGATCAGATTTAGCGAACTAGTATTAACAATTGTTTCTTTCGTTTAAGGAATGCCTTTGCCAGGTATTCACGTGCTTGCTTGAACTTGATGGAGTTCTTCAGTACCCAATAAAGCGCTTCCGGTGTCATGTTATCCTTAAGCACGTAATCGGAAATATTGTTAGTAACAATTGACCCAGTAAAGTTTGAGTTCTTCAAAACGGTGATCGGGACATGACTGGTTTTCGGATTTGTAGAAAGTGTATCTACGGTTTCATGTAATTCATTCTGGCCAATATTATCATCAATAAGAATGAAATTTGGTGTGAACTTTACCAGGCGTTGCCATAGTGAAGTAAGGTCAAAAGCA
>CAZCRJ010000113.1:0-7586 GCA_964501015.1 uncultured Roseivirgaceae bacterium
CAATGTGTAGCTAATGGACTCCACTTCCGATTCTTGATTTTCCTCCAGTGTTACTTCGTCTCCTTCAGTGTTCACGAATGTTGTGCTGTATACAAATCCTTCAAACTCGGTTGAGTATTCAGGTGCCGGATCGCCATAAACAATTTCATCGGGTGTAGCGGAAGTAGATACAGTAAGGGTAGCAGGAGTTATTTCCAGGTTACCGGGTAAATAGGATACCTTTAGATTTCTGGACTCAAAGGTTCCGGGGATGATGAAATGATTTCCAACACCAGAACCTGTTAACATAGTTATCGAGAAAAACTCAAGGTTAGCATCGTCACCCGGATCTTCTTCATTATCGGCTCCAAAGTCATAGTATTTTATAGAGTTGACCTCAACTTCAGCTGCAGGCTCCAGGTCTTTTTCCCCTATCAGAATAAGTACATTATCGAGTTCATCCGATTCCTCTCCACTGTCTGCATTAATCAATGTTCTTCCGTTTATGAGTGTTCGTCCATTGATAAGGGTACGGGCATTGATAAGGGTGCGACCATTAATAAGTGTACGTCCATTGATCAGTGACCGGCCGTTGATCAGGGTGCGTGCGTTGATCAGGGTTCTGCCGTTAATTAAGGTCCTGCCATTGACAACAGCTTCTGCCAATTCCTGTTCATCTGCATTATCATTATAATCTGTGAATGCACTGAAGGGAACGTCATTAATCAAGGTTCTTCCATTGATCAGCGTCCTGCCGTTGATTAATGTACGGCCATTTATAAGTGTTCTTCCGCTTACCATGAAGCTTAGGTTTACAAAGGCATCGCTGTTGATTAGTGTTCTGCCGTTGGTGTCAAATAATCCAAGAGGAAGAGGCTCCTCGCTGT
Organism: uncultured Roseivirgaceae bacterium; assembly: GCA_964501015.1. Classification (GTDB taxonomy): domain Bacteria; phylum Bacteroidota; class Bacteroidia; order Cytophagales; family Cyclobacteriaceae; genus UBA2336. Next base: position 867 of record CAZCRJ010000113.1, read on the forward strand.
CTTGATTGGCTTTGGCAAGATCCAGTTTATATTGATTAAGAATGGATGTTCTCAACGATTCACGCGATTCTTCGTCAGCAAATTCAAGAGCATCTGCCTCATTTATGATTACGTTGAAATCAAGTGATTCGCTGATCGATTCGCTGTAGTCCAGCGTAAGATCCTTCGGTTGTATTGTTACCGGTAATTGCTCTACCGTAAAAACGCCAGTAGGATATGTTACTATTCCATTAGACACTGCGCCACCGTAAATATAAAAGTCAGTGAAAGCTATTCCTGTTTGTGGATGAGATGCAGAAATGACATAGGTACCAACTTCTGCCAGGTCACCACCAAGATTGTAAATGGTACTGGAGAGCGTCAAAAAAGTCAATGAACTATTTTCATCGTCAGGGTTAATTGTCAGACCAATTTCTTCCAGTGTAAGGACACTTGGTACCCATGCATCGCTTGCGTTTAATTCCACAATGCTGTAGGTAAGTGATTTAACTACCTGGCCATATTTCTTGGACTTATTATCTACTCGGATGGCAACAGTTTTCTTTTGCACGTCAAAGAAATAAACTGGGCCAGCGGTTCCACCATCAAGTTGACTATCAGAAATGGCATTATTTACAACGGTGATGGATGGGTTTCCTTCGAATGGAGGGATCGTTACTTCGAGGTTTCCGGTAGTATCATTATACGTTGATGGAAGTAAATCGTCTCGGAAATACACTTCAGAGCCTTCATAGAAATTACCACCGGAAATAACCAATTGAAATTCCACCTCGCCAACGTTTATGGATTCATCATACACCAGTCGGATATTATCCGGGTTGGGTGTGGCAAGGGTTAATAATGCCCTGTCAGCACGGACGAGGCCGGATCCGGATTTGATATCATCTCCAGGTTCGTGCATGTCTTGTGCAGTACTTTTTAATACCCTTCGGATATTGTCCGAATTAGTGGGACCGTCCCATCCGGCAGGCGTAGTTTCCGGGTAATATTTATTCCTTGCCTGTTGTACCAGGGCAGCAACAGCAGCAGCATGGGGAGCAGCAGCTGAGGTTCCGAAGAAGTTGGGGAACCCATCGCCTTCCAAATCGGGTGCACCAAGATTCACTGTTGTATTTACACCATTGGGTGCAGTAAAATCTGGTTTATTTCGGAGTTCGTTTTCAGTAACTGTTCCACCGCGGGAGGAGAAAGTGGCTACCGTGAAAGGTTCGGTACCTGCTGGAACAAGGGTAGGGTCAAAATTATAAGCCGGTGTATTGGCATAGAGCACAGCTCCCACAGTCATTGCTCCTTCAGCATTAGCGTGGCCTACAATAGTAGAACCACCAATTCCATTAGGGTCGTTCGGGTTGAGTTCTCCCCTGAAAACTACATACTTGAAACTGATGCTGGTATTGGTATCAATATCGGTACATCTCGAACACTCACGGGCGATAAGAAGATCAATAGTGGTTTCCTGTGAAACTGTAAAAGACAGGATTTCGATGGGGTCACCATTTTCATTATTACGGTTAAATCCGAAAAGAGGAACACCCTGAAAATTCTTTAAGTAAATATCAAGATCGTAAAGACTTCCGGTCTGACCAATCGAATAGAGGGGGTCATCCCATTGAAGAACAATCATGTAGACTGCCGGCCCGTTTTGCCCAGGATAAACTTTTATGGGTTGAGTGGTTAGATTATTCGTAAACTTATGTACGCGACCTTCCTGCCATTCACCACCATTTAATGGAAGGTTAATGGTTGGATCGGTAGTGGGATTGAATACTCCCTCAAAGGATTTGCTGCCAAAATTACCAGCAGATGTGAAATAGGAAACGCCTTTGCCGGTAACTTCATTTACCGCTCTGGCTACCCGACCGTCTTTATAGTATGGTTCGGTGATGTACGTAATGTCATCCACAATAACATCACTTCCTGCAGCCTCTAATTCACGAATTCCTTGAGCGAAATCACCCGCAGTAACTACACCGGTGCGGAAACCAAGCTGTGCTCCCGGAGCCACATCATGAATAATTTGCAGCATAGCGCGGCCTTCATCTGTACCAATTCCATAACGGCTGGGAAGGTCTTTGTTGAAGAACAGCGTGGCTGGAAGATCGCCATTGGCTATATCCGTTGCCAAAGTATTCACACCATTATCTGTGCGGGTTGCATAGCTGTCAGATAAAACGCCAATTTTAATCCCTGTGCCATCAATAGTCTGATCACCATCAAAATGAGAGTAGCCAACCTTTACCAGGTGTGAGCGCATTACCGTATCACCCTGTGAAGTTGTAATACCAACATTGGTTACTGGAGGAAATGCAGGACGTACATATTGGATAAATTCACCCAGATCATTTAATTTCTCCAGTTTGGCAATAGGATAGAAACCTGCCACTACAAAGTCGTCATCAAAATCTTCGATTTCAATTGAATTGGCATCGTATTCAAAACCATAGTCCGGACCGGAAATTAGTGCTAAAAGACTTTCTACAGTAGATTTGTCTTTAAAGATAACTTCGATCAATACATACTCTCCATCAATGTAAAAGACCTCATTGGTTTTTAGTGGATTTTGAGGATCGAAGAGGTTAAATAACATGGTTAACTCTGAACCAATGATCTCGTATACTTTACCGGCAAAAGGTGCACAAACACCAAAGGTCTGTCGGTCAGCAACAGTAATTGAAAATGTTTTGGAAGAAGTTGCGCATGCACTGCCTGCTGAAATACTTACCTGAATTACATCTCCGGATGTTGCGGAATAACTGGAGGGGTCTGAAATGGCCTCAAGAGATCCATTTTCCAGAACCTTGTTGAACAGCAATGTACCAATAGAGGTGGAAGCATACTCATTTAAATTAACTTCGGCTGTACTTCCTCCAATTGTGGTACTGCAAACTAAAGCATCTTCAACGCTGATTGTTGCAGGTAAGGCCAGGGTAACATCTAGGCTGCAGGTAGTTGGACCGCAGGCCCCCTGATTGCTAATGTCAACGGATACACTTCCGGCCGATGTCCAACTTACCGTAATGATATTGGTTCCTTGTCCGCTTGTTATTTGCCCACCTGCGGAAACAGTCCATGAATAAGCGATTGCACCAGCAGGAACATGATAGGTAGCTGAAGAGCCTGCGCAAACTTCTGTGTCGCCCATAATTTCACAATCCTCATCATGGTCAATAGCGGTTGTAGCGGCTTGCACGGAACGATCCTGGCTTCCTACTGATTTTCCGTTTAGGGATACAACCCGTGTATGGTAGGGTGAGCCATTGATACTGGAGGCTGAATTATCTGTACCCCAGTCTGATGCGCTGGCAATGTGACCGCCCCAGGCAATTACAACGGTATTATTTTTACCGTTTCCGGCTACTGAAAAGTTAATTCTGAGTATTGTGCTGGAGGAATTTGCTGTTGGATCTCCCTGTGGTTCAACATATGAAATACTGGTAATGGTACCACCAAAGATGGCCAATTGACGTTCTTCTGAAGAAAGTTTATTGAAACTGGAAGCGGCTATTGTTCCTGATGGAGCGGGTAATGGAAAAAACGATGGGATTTCCATTTCAGAAACAGGATATACTTGCTCACAAATTCTGTTGTAACTAGTGATGTAATCAATTGCACTTTTATTGTTGTTCCGGATATCCCATTCGATCTCAAGGGTATTATTTCCTCCGGCAATTTTTGTAATAGTTAACCGGTAGGGTATCGATTGGCCTTCAAAAAAATGACTGTTGGCATCGTTTAGATTTCCAGTTGCCCAGGATACCGGGTTAATCGGATCCTTATTTATTCCACCATTTTGCCCTTGTTCCAGTTTCACTGTTTGGGAAAATGATACAGTGGAAATAAGCAACATAACAATAAAAAGCCAATTGCTAAGTATTCGCAGGGGAAGCATAAGGTGGTGATTTAATGATGTACGAATAGAGGTGTGGGGCGCCTTTTTCATAGACAGGTATTTTTTTTGATTTGTAGGTAAAAGCCAACCATCAATACCGGGAAACACACTTAAGTAACTTTAAGTGATTTTTTGCCGGAAAAGAGGCAGTACAAGGTAAGAAAATATATGCTTATTGCTATTAAGAAAATCGGAATTGACTTAAAAGTGTCAGAAATTAAATTGTTTAGTGGGGCAGCTTTTAATTACCCTTTTGACTTTCAAGAAAATGGATGACAGATTTTACTGATTCTTGTGGAATTTCTTCCATAGGAATATGGCCTGCTTCCTTAAAAATTACCAGTTCAGTGTTTGGAATCGTTTTCCTGAAACCATACGCATGCGATACAGGTATCCAGGCATCTTTTGCACCCCAGAGAACAAGGGTTGGTGTTATAATTTTGCTAATCGTAGGATGCCTATTGTCATTAACTTGGTTTAACCGTTGAAGTGTTGCCTTTCGGTTACCTTCTCGAAGCATTAGTTGGTAGTATCGGTTTACCTGTTCCTCAGTGATTTGGTCAGGATTTCCGTAAACCTGTTTAAGATTTTGATTAAATAGAAATCGCGGAGTTACTTTCGTAAAGATGTTGGCAATCAGTGAATTACTTAAAAGTTTAAAAATGAGCGGACGCGCTGCTGACTTTTGAATAGTGTCTGACGTACGGTCGTTGTATCCAGCAGCATTTACCAGGATGATTTTTTTTACCCTTTCCGGGTTGTCCAAGGCCATATGACAGGTAATATTACCTCCCATTGAATTGCCGGCAACATAGAAGGTATCAATATGTAACGTGTCCGCTAGAGCAAAAATGAGTGTTGAATAATACGGTGTAGTGTAAGCACCAGATTTATTCGGTCCGGTAAGGCCGTGACCAGGCAAATCTAATGAGATGGTGGTGAAGGATTTACTCAATTCGTTCTCCCACTCATTCCAGGTATGAAGTGAAGAAAAACTGCCATGCAAGAAAAAAATTACTGGACCCTCTCCGCGCTTACGGACATGAAGTTTTGCATCATTAACCTGAATATACGAAGATTCTTTCGTCAGGTAATGCTGCTCCAGATTTTCAACGGGTAAATCCCGCTTGTAAAAGATTAGCACCAGGATTAAAAGCAAACCTGACAGAATACCAATGAGATACAAAAAGGATTTAAGGACTTTTTTCAAAACTTGCTACCAGAAAAGAGTTGCACAATTGGTTGCAGTATTTATTTTGTAATCGTAATCGAATCAAGTGTATTCCCGTCTGCATCCAATTGTTTCAATGTCAGTTTCTTACCATCAGTTTCGATCATGGTGAAGGAATGCACATCGGATATTAATTTTGTCGTATAAGGCGCCCAGTTCTCGGGTGTTCCTTTTCTCCACAGGTCAGGGTTACCGCTGATTTGCCGATCGTATAGTGCTGCACCTCCGGCACCACTTACAATATAAATTATTCCATCCGGACGAGTATTAGTGATGCCATCAAATCTAGTATCAAGTGTAAACTTTCCATCAACGCTGCCTGCATCGGATACAACATAACGTTTAGTATTGGCATCAATTGCAGGGTCAAATTTTAAAGGAACTGTTCGCTGGTAATTATGCACATGGCCTGTCAGCACCATATCAACACCCAAGTCTTCACAAATCGGAGCCAGTAAACGCATGATTTGATATTCGTAGTGAGTTGGACTGGAATTAAAGGCAGGTTGATGGTACGCAACGATTTTCCAGTCTGCTTTGCTGGTTTTCATGTCACTTTTTAACCAATCGACCATGGCAGGGTCTAACGGATTGATATAGTAATTGGCATCGAGTACAGCAATATGAACATTACCATAGTCAAATGAATAATTGGCAATTTTAGGATAACGCGGGGAAGTATTTTTTTCAAACGCCCGGATCAAAGCAGTGTTCGTTCCTTCTGCCTTTACCGTAAGGGAAGGAATGGGTGCATTCAACGGTAAATCGTTATAATAGAAATAGGCTAGTCCGTCAGGGTGTTTATCGAAATTGGCACTATAGATATCATGGTTGCCCAACATCATGTAAAAAGGAATTGATTTCATTAGGGGTGCCCCTCTGTTCGGTATTGCTACAGGTGTAAGGTAGTATGGGAAAAATCGAGCGCGGTATTCCACCTCTCGTCCATAGGAATAAACCATATCGCCAGTAATCAAGGCAAACTGTGGCTTTTGTTGATACACCTGGTAAGCAATTTGTGCTTGCTGAGGAGAACCGATACCACAATCACCAAATACAGCGAATTTAGTTTGAGGTTTCTTTGTGCGGGTATCGAATGTATTCTCAGCAATCGTCAGATCATTCAGCGAAACCTTATATACATAGGTTTGATCAAATTGTAAATTGGGTAAGGTGGCCCTGTATAAAAAGGTTGTTTTGTTAAGCAGGTTTAATTTTACAAAAGAGACTTTTGTGGTTAATGGCTTTTCTGCTGAAGTAAGTGAAGAGCCGAGCGCAAATTCAACTTTGAAGGTACCCGGAATACTATCGGTTTGCCAGATAATAACTTTTTGTTCCCTGGCCAATGTTGACGTATTGCCCGGTTGAATATAGGGAGGAACAAGGATCGATTGCGCAAAGGCCGATTGCAACACAAAAACCGAAAGAAAGAATAAGAATAATCTGGACATACGTATTGATTCAACTACACCGTTACTGTCTAAACATTTTTAATGCCAACTATTAACCGGAACTATTCCCGGTAAGCAGTGTACACAAAATATAACCAAACAGAAAGATTAATTGTTCGTGCGGCACTTGGCGAGTATATTCTCCTTGT
>CAZCRJ010000114.1:0-7572 GCA_964501015.1 uncultured Roseivirgaceae bacterium
ATAGAATCAATTTTTTCTTCCCGCAGTGTTCCAAATCTCCCGGAACAATTTACGGAGTAATCTCAATCCCATCCCTGCTGATTTTCTCAATAAATTCATTGGCTTCTTTCAAGCTATGAGGGGGCATCGGGTGTGTTTCAATAATCGGGTAGTTAACGTTTATTTTTGAATACAGATGCAGATTAGCGAATACATCGTCAGTAAAAAGAGGAGAAACCAGCAAAAGGTCTATGTCCGATCCTTCGTGTGGTGTGCCTTTTGCATACGAACCAAATAGCAAAACTTTATCAAATACCAATCCGGCTTTTTTGCAGTCACGTATAAATGCCTGTGCGGTTTCTATGGCAGTTTGCTGAGTAACCATTGTTGTAATTGTTTAGCTTCATCCATAATCAAACGGGTCATTTTAGAATTCACTATTTTATGCAAAGTATCTACTTGTTCCGGATAACGTCCTTCAATCTGGAAACGATTGAGTTCTAACAAAAATTCATTTTGCCTTTGCGTCAATTGCATTTTGGTTTGGGATACTATAAAAATAAGATTGTGTGTTCGTGGTGGAATGTTTTCACTATGATCGTTAATCCAACACGCTTTGCAAATTTTTTCTGTTGAGAGATGGGTGAAGAAAAGGGCATGCAAGAATTTCTTTCCTGAAAAGAGTAGCTCACTTGCTTCAGCATCATCATTAGCCTGGCTTACCCAATAGGCAATATGTTCAGCTTTCGTTTTCTTCAAAGCACATAAAGTTAATCATCTAGTTAATAAAACGTCCGCTCCAATTCCTCTACCGTAATAATTACTTTGTATCCTTCGTCATTGAATTTGAGTCTCAACTTGTAACTTTCCTATTCCCATGGATTTTCAGTGATGCTATCCACGAAAATCCTCGTAACATAATCAAATATCCAAAAATCCATCCGGAAGACTAACCCTGATCCGCTTTTTTGATCGGTTTATACTTTGCAATAAAGGATGCTGAACCGGTATCATTATTTCTTTTTGGTTGTAGTCGATGATCAGAAAACGGTTTACCCCTGCCCGTTCCAGCAGTTTTACGGTTCCGATTTGTCCGAGTTCTAAGTCTTCCACTAAAAAGCCAATGACTTCATCATCATAAAAATCACCCATTTCTGGTTTCGGCCTGCTTTCTTTGGGAAGGTACAGGGAATGATTTTTCAGTGCTTCAGCTTCTTCAGCTGTTGATACCTCTTCAAGTTTCAAAAAAGCCTTGTCATTTTTAAGGGAAACGGATTCAATAAAATAGGGCACCAGGGATGTGTTTTTCTTAATGAATATAACGTTAAGGGCTTTCCAATCAGCAGGAGAGTCAGGATCTAAGGAAATAGTAACCTCACCTCTTAAACCATGAGGTTTAGTGATGAAGCCAACTTTATAGCACTCTTCGATTGTCATATCTCTTGAATTAAATGCAAAATGCCAGCACTGGTAAGCACTGGCATTTTACTTCGTATTTGTAATGCTGGTCTATGCCTGAACTTCCGGTTCCGCTGCGGGTGCTTCACCTTCTGTTTGCGCAGGAGCTTCCTCAGCAACTGGTTCTGCTGGAGTTTCAGCAACAATAGCCTTCTTCCGAATAGCTTCTGCGCGTGCTTCCTTGATTTTGGTTTCAGCCTCCTTGCGTGCTTTGGCGCGTGATTCTTTATCATCAGCCAACTTGGTAACTCTTCCCTGAATTTTAGCTTCTTTAGCTTCTTTCCATTCGGCTACCTTTCGGTCGGCTTCTTCCTGTGTTAAGGCGCCTTTGATCACCCCAATCTGCAGGTGCTTACGAAGCATAATACCCCGGTAGGAGAGCATAGCCTCAACCGTGTCGGTAGGCTGTGCACCATTCATCAACCATTGAAATGCTTTTTCTTCATTTAAATCAATTGTTGCAGGAACGGTTAACGGGTTGTAGGTACCGATCTTTTCAATAAAACGACCATCTCGTGGTGCTCTGGCGTCTGCTACGACAACATCGTAACGGGCCAGTTTTTTGCGGCCTCTTCGGGCCAATCTGATTTTAACTGCCATTTTTCTTCAGTTTTTAGTTATGGAACTCGTCCGGTTTTTAAGGGTTGCAAATATAATGGTTTTTCTATTCGGATCATCCTAGGGGGAAAATAATCAGACAGATATTCTAAAAAATTAGTAATTGTTTAAACGAGTATTCAATTTTTAAATACACGTCATCTTTAATACATTTGATATCTCATCATTAAAATCATGGATAAATACTCCTATATCTCCAATGCCGATGTCGGCTACCTTGATCAGTTATATCAGAATTACAAACAAGACCCCGGAAGTGTTGATGCCACCTGGCAAAAGTTTTTTGAGGGATATGAATTTTCCCTTCAGCGCTTTGGCGAAAATGGTGGGGCCTCCCCCGGAGGCGATAGCCAGGCTATTAAGGAAACACAGGTACGCAACCTGATATTCTCCTACCGGTCATTTGGTCACCTCGCTTCCCGCACCAATCCGGTCCGCGAAAGACGTAATCACAACGTCCATTTTGATTTGAAGTTTTTTGGCTTATCAGATGCAGATCTTGATATGGAATTTGATGTAGGCAGTGAGATCGCCATGGGCCGCGCCACGCTTCGCAAGATTATTGAAAAACTTAAGATGGTGTATTTGGGTCCTATCGGGTTCGAATACAATTATATCCGTAATGATGATATTCGGCAGTGGTTTTTTAACAAGTGCGAGACCGAATATTTCAACCATAATCCTAGTCTGGAGGAAAAGAAACGCATTCTTGCAAAACTGAATGAAGCCGTTGTTTTCGAAAACTTTTTACATACCAAGTTTCTTGGACAAAAGCGTTTCTCCTTGGAAGGTGGAGAAAATACTATACCGGCTCTCCAGGCCCTGATCAACAAGGCCGCGGAGTTGGAGGTAAAGGAAGTGGTGATTGGTATGGCGCACCGTGGACGTTTGAATATATTATCAAATATCCTGGGGAAAACGTATGAACAAATCTTCACTGAATTTGAAGGAGCGGTTAATCCCGATGCCACTATGGGAGACGGGGATGTAAAATATCACCTGGGTTATGCCAGCCGGATCAACACACCCTCAGGGAAAAAGATTTATGTTAAGCTTACGCCAAATCCCTCGCACCTCGAAGCGGTTAACCCGCTGGTAGTGGGCTATACACGAGGACAGATTGATGATGAATTTGGCGGAGACTTAAAGCAAGCAATGGCCATTCTTATTCATGGTGATGCTGCTGTTGCAGGTCAGGGAGTTGTGTATGAAGTGGTGCAAATGTCGGGATTACCCGGCTATACCACCGGAGGAACTGTTCACTTTGTCATCAATAACCAGGTTGGCTTTACCACCGACTATGATGATGCACGCACGGCAATTTATTGTACAGATGTAGCTAAAATAATTGATGCTCCGGTATTGCATGTGAATGGGGATGATGCAGAAGCCGTAACGTTTGCCTCAAACCTTGCCGTGGAATACCGACAAAAGTTTGGTCAGGATATTTTCATTGATCTTCTGTGTTACAGACGTCATGGACACAACGAAAGTGATGAGCCAAAATTCACACAACCCAAGCTTTATAGCGTGATCGCAAAGCACCCAAATCCCCGCGAGGTGTATGTGAAGAAACTGGCCACCAGTGGTGTTGATGCCGCGGCCACACTAGCGGAAGAAATGGATAAGAACTTCCGCAGTCAATTACAAGACCGTCTGAATGAAGTAAAACAAAAACCGTTGCCTTATAAATTGCAGGAACGTGAGGAGGAATGGGAATCATTACGCAAGTCAAAACCGGAAGATTTTGACCAGTCTCCTGATACATCTATCTCCCAAAAGGTTGTAGAAACTGTTGGTAAGGCATTAACCACTATACCAGAAGGCTTTAAACCGATCAAGCAAATAGAAAAGTTGTTGAAAGATCGTAGAGATGCCTTCTTCACAACAAAGGAATTGGGTTGGGCAGAAGCCGAGTTATTGGCTTTTGGATCATTGCTGGCAGAAAAATACAGTGTACGCATGTCTGGGCAGGATGTAAAACGCGGAACCTTTTCACACCGGCATGCTTACTTCTGGGATGCCAACACCAACCAATCCTATAGTGGATTAAACCATATCGCACCCGATCAGGCAAAACTCTACCTCTACAATTCTCTGCTATCGGAATTTGGCGTGATGGGATTTGAGTATGGGTATGCCTTGGCAACTCCTCATGCCCTGGTACTATGGGAAGCACAGTTTGGTGATTTTGTAAATGGGGCCCAGGTAATTATTGATCAGTTCATCACCAGTGCTGAATCGAAGTGGCAACGCCAGAATGGATTAGTATTGCTCCTTCCCCATGGCTATGAAGGGCAGGGACCGGAACACTCCAGTGCCAAACCAGAACGATTCCTTCAACAAGCTGCAGAATTCAATATGGTGGTGGCAAACATTACTTCAGCCTCCAATTATTTTCATTTACTCAGACGCCAGGTGAAATGGGAATTCCGCAAACCGTGTATAGTATTTTCACCTAAGTCGTTATTACGCCATCCGGGTGTTGTTTCACCCATTAAAAATTTCACTTCAGGAACGTTTGAGGAAGTGCTTGATGATGCATCTGCCACTACAAAAGCTGTTAAGCGTGTAGTACTCTGCACCGGTAAAGTGTATTTTGATTTATTGGAATATAAGCAGAAGAAGAAAATTAAGGATACAGCCCTGGTTCGGTTGGAGCAATTATATCCATTCCCAAAGCATCAACTGCAGATGGTATTGAAGAAGTATAAAAATGCTGAATTGATCTGGGCACAGGAAGAGCCCTACAACATGGGATACTGGGCCTACATTCAACGGTTCATGCCGGATGAAAAATGGAAAGTGGTAGCGCGTAAATCCAGCGCATCGCCTGCAACAGGTTATTCCAAAGTGCATAAAGCCGAACAGGAAATAATTCTTACCAAGGCGTTTGAAATCTAACCGAAAGAGAAATCCGTAAACGAAAATCATCCAAATTCTAAAATCATACTATGGCTATTCAAGTAAAAGTGCCTACTGTAGGCGAGTCCATCACTGAAGTTACTATCGCCAACTGGTTAAAAAATGATGGCGATGTAGTACAAATGGATGAGGTGCTTGCCGAATTGGAATCCGATAAGGCAACCTTTGAATTAACTGCCCCATCACCCGGTGTGCTACGAATAAAAAAGCAACAGGGCGATTCAGTGCCTATTGGCGAATTGATATGTGAGATTGAAGAATCATCAGGTACTGCAGCACCTAAAGCTCAAACCAAACCATCGGAAGAAGCGGCACCAAAAGCACAAGCCAAACCATCGGGGGAAGCAGCAGCACCCAAAGCAACAGGTGCAGTTAAGGAAATGAAAGTTCCTGCCGTTGGGGAATCTATCACGGAGGTAACGATTTCCACCTGGTTAAAAAAAGAAGGTGACTTTGTAAAGCTTGATGAAGTAATCGCTGAAGTTGAATCGGATAAAGCAACCTTCGAATTACCCGCAGAAGCGAATGGCATTTTACACATTGTTGCGCAGGAGAAGGACACCTTACCCATTGGTGGATTAATTTGCACAATTGACGTAATGGAAGGAGTGCCAGTGGACGAAACATCAGCGGCTTCATCACCCGCATCGTCACCTTCCGGTAAATCGAATTCTTCTTATGCCGCGGGCCACCCGTCTCCGGCTGCTGCAAAAATTCTTGATGAGAAAGGTGTACCAGCCGCTCAGGTACAAGGTTCGGGTGTAGGCGGACGCATCACCAAAGAGGACGCAGAAAAAGCACAGGCAACCGCCCCGAAGGCAGAACCTGCAAAGCAAGCTGCATCAGCAGGACCTCCGGTGGTTAATGCGGGAGTTTCGCGTAACCAACGCAAGGAGAAAATGACATCACTCCGTAAGACCATTGCCCGCAGGTTAGTTGCCGTAAAGAATGAGACGGCCATGCTCACTACCTTTAACGAGGTAGATATGAAGCCTATCATGGATTTGCGGGCTAAGTATAAGGATAAGTTTAAAGAGAAATATGGTGTTGGTCTAGGCTTTATGTCATTCTTTACCAAAGCCGTTTGCCAGGCCTTAAAGGAATGGCCAGCGGTAAATGCACAAATCGATGGTGAAGAAATTATTTATCATGATTACTGCGACATAGCCATTGCCGTCTCCACTCCACGGGGTTTGGTAGTACCGGTTATCCGCAACGCAGAATCGTTATCGTTCGATCAGATTGAATCCGAAATAGGAAGACTTGCAGCACGTGGTCGTGATGGGAAGCTTTCCATTGAAGAGATGACCGGTGGTACATTCTCCATTACAAATGGTGGTGTGTTTGGGTCCATGTTGTCCACACCCATACTCAATCCTCCCCAGTCGGCCATTCTCGGTATGCACAATATTGTAGAGCGGGCAGTGGTGAAGAACGGTCAGGTGGTTGTAGCTCCCATTATGTATCTGGCACTATCCTATGATCACCGCATTGTTGATGGACGGGAGTCTGTTAGTTTCCTGGTTCGGGTAAAAGAGATGCTGGAAGATCCGGGAAGATTAATACTGGGTATTTAATCACATCACACTTTTTTTAATCAAATGTTTAACCCTCTAAGTAATTGATATGAGTGCATCACAATACCAGGTAGTAGTAATAGGTTCGGGCCCGGGAGGATATGTTGCCGCCATCCGATGTTCCCAACTCGGACTAAAAACAGCCATTGTTGAAAAGTATTCCACACTAGGCGGCACCTGTCTGAACGTTGGGTGCATCCCATCCAAGGCATTGCTGGATTCATCGGAGCATTTTTATAATGCCGGGCACACCTTCAGTGAGCATGGTATAGACATTTCTAAACCAAAGACCAATTTCAGTCAAATGATCAAAAGAAAGGGTGATGTAGTTAAGGCCAACGTAGATGGCATCGCTTACCTGATGAAGAAGAATAAAATCGATGTTCATACAGGTGTTGGGTCATTTGTAGATAAGCATACCATTAAAGTAACTGCAACGGACGGCAGTGAAAAAACACTTTCCGCTGAAAAGGTGATTGTTGCCACTGGTTCAAAGCCAACACCACTTCCCTTCGCACCGTTTGATAAGAAGCGAATTATTTCCAGTACAGAAGCACTGGTATTGAAGGAAATTCCGAAACATCTAATAGTAGTCGGTGGAGGAGTAATCGGCATGGAATTGGGTTCGGTATATGCACGGATCGGCTCGAAAGTTACCGTTGTTGAATTCCTTGATAGTATCATTCCTACCATGGATAGCACTATGGGGAAAGAACTTCAGAAATCAACAAAGAAAATTGGAATGGAATTTTATCTTGGTCATAAAGTCACTGCTATTGAAAATAAGGGTAAAGAAGTTGTGCTAAAGGCTGAAGATAAAAGTGGAAAACAAATAGAATTGAAAGGCGATTATTGTTTAGTAAGCATTGGAAGAAGACCGTATACGGAAGGCTTGGGTTTAGATAAGGTAGGAATTGAAACAGAGCGTGGACAAATTCCGGTTGATGATCACCTGAAAACAAAAGTTGATACAATTTATGCCATTGGCGATGTAGTGCGAGGCGCCATGCTGGCC
>CAZCRJ010000115.1:0-3615 GCA_964501015.1 uncultured Roseivirgaceae bacterium
ATGTCGATTTAATACAATTCGCTTCCAGAATGGGTTTTATTTGAGTGGCATAACTTACACCTGTATTACTTGGCACAGTCACATTTACTGAAATAGTACATGCTGCATTATCCTCAACTGTAATGATGTAATTGCCTGCTTTAAGGTTGGTAAATTCCGAAGATGTACCAAAAACACCCGTTCCGATTTTATACTTATAGGGTGCCTGGCCACCGGTGATGTTAGCGGTAACAGATCCATTTGGTGCAGAACAATTTGTTTGAGCAACAATAGTAGTTGCATTAGCTGTAGGACCAGTAGGCGTAAATAGGACAATAGCAATTGATTGTTTTTCGCATCCTCTACTATCCCGAACAGTAACATTAAAAGAACCACCTCCAAGATTGGAGAATGAAGGTGAGCTACTGTAAGAACCGTTATCCAATTTATACTGGTACGAACCCTGACCACCAGTTGCTGAAACCTGTATCGACCCGTTATTGGTTCCACAACTTGATGGATTAGAAGACGACACAACTACGATAGCCAGATCAGATGTACTGCAATCGACAGGGCCAGGCTCATCACCACTTGAACATGCAACATATAATACGTTAAAACCAAGCGTTATAATACCTAAAAGTCGTAAAGTGAGTTTCATATACCAGGGGATTAATTGACTTATTGATTTATGAAAGAATATTTCACATTAATAAATGCACCGATACTGGCCAAGGAAACATTTCCGTGGCCAACACCCTTTAGCGGGGCCTTATAGAAGGGCTCTAGCTGTAAGGCAAACCGCTGACTTATCCTCTTTTGCATGCCAATGGATAGGTTTACAACACTAAACCATTCATTATTTTCACCACGAATTGATTGGTAATAGGTATAGGTAGAATAGGGCTTCTCGACATAATAAATATAATCTTCCTGCTGCATAATGTAGGACGATAAACCTACACCAGAATAGAAGGATAATGTCGTATTGGAAGTAAAATGATAATACAGAATAATTGGTATATCCCACATTTTACAATCTCCATCTACGCGATCGGTGGCATACCCGTTATACGCTATATTGGTAGCCGAATACACTTTCTTTGAGCGTATCAATCCTGTAGTTATCGACACATTTTTGTGAAGTTGATAGTCTGTCAACATCCCAAAATTAAATCCAATACTTTTGGGACTACTGGAATATACCGTTGAATAATCAGGTGAAATAGCAAGTTTTACGGAGAAGCGATTAATGAATCTATTAACCGGCACCTGATCAGGGCTTTTACTTTCGCTAATTATTAGTTCATCTTCTGGGGAAGAATCTGCTCTTAACAGTGTGTCATTTATTGCCGTGTATTCCGACTGCATAATGGGTGTACCCCTATTCTGAATATTCTCAAGAGAGTCTGCTATGTTATGGCGTAATACTTCATCGCTGCTAAAAGGTATAGCATTACCATGAAAATTAATTTTACCTTTTTCACTTATAATCACATGACCGTGGCTTGCAGCGGAATTGATTACTCCTTTATTATTTACCTGGTTTGTGCTTTTTTCTTCCAACCATGAATTTTTCTTCCCGACAAAGTTCTCTTCTATTTTAGATTCAAAACTTTCCAGACTGTTACTATTGTCATTTTGTATACTATTTTCAGTGTGATAATTATGTTCTGAACTGTCGTTGAGAGACTTAACTCCAAGCCAAACTATAAAAGCAATTACCAGCAAACCCGCAACACCACCCCCTACATTTCTAAAGATTAAAGCAGTTTCATACCGTTTGGCTTCATCAAGTTTACCAACCATATCCTGCCAATCAGGTAATGCGGAGTCTGCTTCTGAATGTTCGGCAGCCTTTTTAAAAAGATCATCTAAATCTTTGTCAGACAGATTTTGCATATTCCAGCGCATTCATTTTTTCCAACATACTTCTTAATTTTTCTCTTGCTTTTGAGAGATTTGACTTGGAGGTACCTACTGAAATTCCAAGAATAACACTAATCTCCTCATGGGTATACCCATCAACAGCATAGAGGTTGAAAACAGTGCGATAAGCTGTTGACAGACACTGTATCATGGTTATTAACTCCTTGTGCGAAAGTTCCTCAAGGGCAACAGACCGAGTTATGAAACGAGAAGAGACATCATCAACTCCAACCTGGAAGTAGTGTTTTCGCTCCTTCCTGAAATGATCAATTGATGCATTAATCATTATTCTACGAATCCAACCTTTAAATGAGGTGTCAGGCTTGTAGTGACCAATCTTGTGGAATACTTTCATAAACCCATCATTCGTCACTTCTTTCGCCTCTTCTGGGGTTCTGCAATAACGCAAGCAAATACTTAAACAGTAATTGTAAAATTGATTGTACAACAACCGTTGGCTTTCCCGGTCGTTATCTTTACATCCCTGTATAAGCTGAGGCATAGGTAGTGACTTCAGATCTTGAAAATCTTCCACAGTACGCATTTGATGAAAAAAGGGTTGCCAGCCGTAGAAGAAATTTACAAGGAAATAATTTAGAAATACCGAGGAGGCATAAAATGAAAAACCCCCGAGGTCCTTGACCCCGGAGGTTAATCCTGTCTATAGTTGGCTTTGATTCAAATGTACTTGGCGGGATCCGATGTACAATACGGCAATCGCCCGAAAGTCGATTTCGGAGACAAACCGTGAAAAAAGGAGATAAATAAAATGCAGGACAAATTGGAATCGGTAGGTATAGAAAGCGAAAAACCCCGAGAATCCTTGACTCCCGGGGCTTTTCTTTGTCTATAGTTGGCTATGGCAAATGTAATGTGATTACAGAAGCAACCAAGAGCAATGCCGTTAACAAGCAATATTTCTGGTTGAATGGCAGTAAATGGAGTTAAAGTGAAGGGGCTAAAAAATGAAAATCCCCGAATTGTACACGACAATGGGGATTTTCAAAGTCTACAGTTGGCTTTAATCATGACAAATATATAGGAATAATTTAAAACACCAAACTCGGGTTTACTTTTTATTCGTTGAAATTGTATCCAAAACCGGGTTTTTAGACCGTTTTACTGTATCACTGAACAGAATATCCGTCTGAATTCTTTCTTTTAGCTGAGGCTTTGACCCCGGAAATGTAGTGCGCCTGGAAATGTCATAGCTGGCATAAAAGAGCAGAATGAAAAATAGTACCGCCAGTATCAGAAATATCTTTTTGGTTCTAGACATTATGAAAAAAGGGGCATTTGCCCCTCTTTAATTCGTTCCGGTAATAATTACTTTACCTTCTTTACTATCGCATCAAAGGCTTCCGAGTGATTCATCGCAAGATCGGCCAATACTTTACGGTTCAAGTCGATGCCTGCTGTTTTCAACTTACCCATAAACTGGGAGTAAGACATGCCATGGGTGCGAACCCCTGCATTGATACGGGTAATCCAGATTGCCCTATATTCTCTTTTCTTTTGTTTGCGGTCGCGGTAAGCGTACACGAGTCCTTTTTCAACGGCATTTTTTGCTACCGTCCATACATTCTTTCTTCGGCCGAAATACCCTTTGGCCAGCTTCAATATGCGCTTGCGTTTAGCGCGGGAAGCAACGTTGTTTACTGATCTTGGCATTTTATTTTACATTTTTGGTTGGAGGCGATCCTGTTA
>CAZCRJ010000115.1:3625-3964 GCA_964501015.1 uncultured Roseivirgaceae bacterium
CAAGGATACTTAGGTGCCAAAAACCGGGTTAAACATAGCTCCACCTTTTTTATGATCCGGTGGAATGAACCTTCAAGTAAGCAGTATTATAATGCGTAGGGAATCATGAAGCGTAAGTTCTTCATGTCTTCTGCCTTCACAATAGGCTTTTTGCTTAATCTTCTCTTTTGTTTCGTTTCCTTCTTTGTCAGGATATGGTTTTTAAACGCACACTTGCGCCTCACCTTACCAGTACCAGTGACCTTAAACCGCTTTTTGGCTCCTGATTTTGTTTTTACTTTAGGCATCTCTATATACAATTAAATAAATCATTTCACTATTTGGTCTTGCCTTTTGGCT
>CAZCRJ010000115.1:3974-7567 GCA_964501015.1 uncultured Roseivirgaceae bacterium
CTGAAGAATAAGGGACATCCTTTTTCCTTCCAGCCTAGGCAATTGCTCTACTTTTCCATTTTCTTCCAGTCCCTGCGCAAACTTCAATAAAAGAATTTCTCCACGCTCTTTATAGACAATTGTCCTTCCCGGAAAAAATACTGTTGCCTTTACTTTTGACCCTTCCTGGAGAAAACTAATAGCGTGCTTTAATTTAAAATTGAAATCATGCTCATCAGTATTCGGACCAAAACGAATCTCCTTTATTACTACTTTGATTGCTTTAGCCTTAATCTCCTTCTGTTTCTTTTTCTGCTCGTATTTAAACTTGGAGTAATCCGTAACCTTACACACCGGAGGATCTGCATTGGGTGAAATCTCCACCAAATCAAGACCTTGCTCTTGTGCTATTTTTAAAGCCTCCTTTACCGGATAAACATCTATTTTAACATTTTCACCCACTAACCTCACCCTTGGTGCGGTAATTCTTTCATTAATTTTGTAGGGCTCCTCGGGTCTGTACGGGCCCCTACGAAAGGGTCTGTTTGGCTGGTTTATGATATTTCCTACTGTTTAAATTCTACAATAACTTCGGTCAATTGGCCTATTTTATTTAAAAATAGGCTGCAAATATCGGTATAATATTCAATAATCAAAACCTATAAATCAGTTCTGTGGAACAAGTGCTGCAACCCTGAATTGCTCGATAAATTCATCCAAGGGTAGACTTCCAAGGTCGCCTTTACCATGCATTCGAACAGACACCCGGTTCTCTGTTGCTTCCTTTTCACCCACAATAAGCATATAAGGTGTCTTTTTTACTTCGGAGTCCCTTATTTTCCTACCAATTTTTTCATCGCGATCATCCAAAAATCCCCTGATATCCAAACCTTTTAGGATATTGTAGACCTTTTCGGCATACTCATTAAATCGCTCTGAAATTGGCAATACGGCCACCTGATCCGGTGAAAGCCATAATGGGAAATTGCCAGCACAGTGCTCAATCAGCACAGCCACGAAGCGCTCTAAGGAACCAAAAGGTGCCCGGTGAATCATAACCGGCCGGTGCCGTTGGTTATCCGCTCCCACATATTCCAGCTCAAACCGTTGCGGAAGCTGATAATCAACCTGTATGGTACCCAATTGCCAACTGCGACCCAAGGCATCCTTTACCATAAAGTCAAGCTTGGGACCATAAAAAGCAGCCTCTCCTTTTACCGCGATTGTTTGTAAGCCACGTTCATCTGCAGCTTCCTGTATCTCTAGTTCTGCTCTGTCCCATAACTCATCAGCACCGATATATTTCTCCTTATTTGCAGGATCACGTAAGGATACCTGAGCCGTATAATTTTCAAACCCAAGGGAAGTAAATACATGTAATACCAGATCAATTACTTTAATAAACTCCTCCTTTACCTGATCGGGGCGGCAGAAAATATGGGCATCATCCTGAGTAAAGCCCCGAACACGAGTAAGTCCATGCAACTCTCCGCTTTGTTCATACCGATATACAGTACCAAACTCAGCAAACCGGATCGGTAAATCTTTATAAGACCTGGGTTTGGTCTTATAAATTTCACAGTGATGCGGGCAATTCATTGGCTTCAGTAAGAATTCTTCCCCTTCGTCCGGTGTATGAATAGGCTGAAAGGAGTCCTTTCCGTATTTCTCATAGTGTCCGGAAGTTACATATAACGCTTTGCTTCCAATATGTGGTGTTACGACAGGATCATAGCCGGCCTTCACCTGAGCTTTTCTCATGAATTGCTCAAGGCGCTCGCGTAAAATGGTTCCTTTAGGCAGCCATAATGGTAATCCCATCCCAACACGTTCGGAGAAAGCAAAGAGTTCAAGTTCCTTGCCCAACTTCCTGTGGTCACGTTTTTTAGCTTCTTCCAGCAAGTGAAGGTATTCTTCAAGCTCCTTTTGCTTAGGAAACGTTATCCCGTAAATACGGGTAAGCATTTTATTCTTCTCATTCCCACGCCAATAGGCACCAGCCACATTCATTAATTTAATTGCCTTAATAAAACCGGTATGTGGAATGTGTGGTCCTTTGCACAAATCAGTGAAGTTACCTTGCTCATAGAAGGTGATGGTTCCGTCTGTTAACTCACTGATCAATTCAATTTTATAGGGATCACCTTTGGTGGTAAAGAAATCGAGTGCTTCTGCTTTGGTCACCTCACGCCTGGTGAAAGTCCGTTCGGTTTTAGCAAGTTCCTTCATTTTGCTTTCCAGTGCTAGCAAATCATCTTCTCCAAATGTTTTGTCACCAAGATCAACATCATAATAAAATCCATTTTCAATTGGGGGACCAATACCAAACTTTACTCCAGGATATAATGCTTCCAACGCTTCTGCCATAACGTGCGCTGATGAATGCCAGAATGCATACTTACCTCCGCCATCATTCCATGTTAAAATCTTTATGGAGGCATCTGTATCAATAGCCCGCGACAAATCACGGATTTCGCCATTCACTTCAATGGCCAGAGCGTTTCGGGCCAGGCCTTCGCTGATGCTTTTTGCTATATCCAACCCCTCAACTCCTGCAGGAAACTCACGAACGCTCCCATCAGGTAAACTAATCTTTACTGTCATGTCAGAATATTAAAATTCCCGCAAATATACTCGGGATAAATGGCTTTTGAGCGTATACCCACCGATAAGTTCAAATGTACTTTTATGATATTTCAGCTATTGTCTCAAGAAGAATTCTGTTCTTATCAGGCTTTTACAATTTAAATTGTACCGTGAACAAAATACCGAATTTACGTGCACGGTCGTTTTCCAGGTATGTTAAACGATGTACAAAATCAACGCGGAAAAAGCGAAAGATATTCTCAACACCATAACCGAGCTCAACATAGGGAGTATCATATGTTAAATTCCTGTTTGTTTCAGGGAATGGAAGTGGATTATTGACCACCAGATTCTTTTCACTCACATCACCATAAATAACGTTGGCCAAACCCGTTAATCGCCATTTTAGTTTGCGCATTAACGGAATACTATTCAGAAGAAAACCTTCAAAATTCTGACGGTATTGCATGGATACGAACCGGTCGCTGAAAAATTCACCAAAATTCATAAGGCTGTAAATCACATCGGTATAGAGCGGAGTTTCATTACCGATGTGCATAGAAAGCAGTGGATACGGCAGTACTCCTGATATATATTCTCCGGTAAGGGTAACCCTTCCTGTTCCCAATCCACCCATAGGAAACCGTTTTAATACCGATAACCTGAACTTGTCATAGGTAAAATCGCTTCCTCCAATTCCCTCCAGTCCAAGCGTGTATCGAAAAGTAATTATCGGCCATTTTTGTGGCCCCATACTAACCCGTTCGTTGTCATATTGAAGGAATAATTCATCACGTGCAAAACGTGACTCAAAAATAACTTCGGCAGTCTGGTATTGCTGCTTCAACGAAGATATATCTCCCGGATTGGAATAATAACCAAAATCAAATTCAGGTTTGAAGGTGCTGTACCGGAAGGCTATACGCTGTGAAAACCCCTTAACCAACTCCCGCTTGAAATTCAATCGGGTCTCATCAAAATAAAATCCCCTGCGGAAAATACCAAAGCGGGTTGCAGCCAAAAGTAAA
>CAZCRJ010000116.1:0-5329 GCA_964501015.1 uncultured Roseivirgaceae bacterium
TACCCGGTTTACAAATTTCTATTCCTGGCTCCATCACGCCCAATGCCCCTGCAGATATGTATGCCGCCATGGGCAAAAACGGTCAACTCATAAACGTAGTGCCAAGTCAGAACCTTGTAGTGATACGTGTTGGCGATGCACCGGATACCAGCCTAATACCATATATGTTCCAAAATGACTTATGGGGGAAACTGAATGAAATCATTCCTTAACGGGATGCGACTTCTTGACGTTTTGTTTTCTGATCATAAAGAATAGCACCAAGCCAATTAATCCTTCCAGGAAAGGTATGCCTAATTCAAGTATAATGTTAGGAGAAAACATCGCTAATCCGATAATGGTGACGATCATAACCACGCCCAGCCACATCCAATAAGCACTATCCATTATGTTCAATGGAACCCTTACTAGTTCAACATTATCCCGAACTAAGACCTGAAGCGATCGAAGGTCCCAGATCAACAGCCAGGTAGCTGCCAGCAATAATAAACCGGTCACAACTGGTGTGCCCTTAAAATCATACGCTATGGTGATCACGAAAATATTCAGAATTAGTCCGAAGAAAATTAATGCTCCCATTCGGGCAAAACGCTGTGTCATTAATAACATACCGGCCATAATCTGTGTCCAGCCGATAAACTTCCAGTATAAACCAGAATCGGTCATTACCCTGAAAAATTGCTGTATGGGCTGCAACTCCTGGATGGGATGATCCATACTGCTCATCAGGTTGGATGTCCCTAAAACTTTCCCCATACCAAAGGCAGCAATGATAAACGCTCCGCCAATGAGGTATCGTAAGTAAATGGTGAAGATCTGCAGAAAAGATTTTTGTTTCCAGATATCAAGTAATTGCAGCATCTTACTATAGAAAATTTAAGCTGAAGACAAGACGGTACCAGTTGGTTAATGTTACACTAGATGTACCCAATACTTATGCCCTGTTTCTTCAGCTTGATATGTATCTCCTTTGCAAACTCTTGTGCCTGAATACCATCACCATGAATGCAAATGGTATCTGCTTTGATCGGAATAACCTGACCAGTAATGGTTTTTACCGAATTTGTAGTAATCATTTGCATCACCTGTTCTATACCCTTTTCAACTTTATCAATCAGTGCATGCTCATGTGTGCGAGGTGTTAAAGAACCATTGGCCTGATAGGTCCGGTCGGCAAAAACTTCATTCGCTGTTTTTAATCCTGCAGCGTTAGCGACATCAATCAGTATACTTCCGCTTAATCCATATAGAATAAGCTTCGGGTTAAAATCAAGAAGAGCCCTGGCAATTTCTGCACTAATTTGTATGTCTGATGCTGCCATATTGTATAACGCCCCATGAGGCTTTACATGATGGAGCCTGGTTTTCTTTTCTTTACAGATATCGTTGATTGTTACTAATTGATTCCACATCAGCTGGTAGATTTCTTCAGCGGAAAGATGCACCGGCACACGCCCGAAGTTGGGCTTATCATCAAATCCAGGATGAGCACCAATAGCTACATTGTATTTTAAACACAACTCAATTGTTCTACAGATTGTCTCTTCATCACCAGCATGATAGCCACAAGCGATGTTGGCACTGCTGATGTATGGCATAATGGCCGCATCGTTCGGCATGCCTTCACCCATGTCGCAGTTCAAATCGATGGTCATAATCCGTATTCTTTGAGTTTAAAGTTACAGGTGTATTGTAACTTACTTAAGCTCTGCTCTTGTTCCATCAATAAATCTTCGGCTTCCTGTATATCTACAAAGGAAAAAGTAAATTTTTCTAATGCCCGGGTTTGCACCAACCGCGAACGGTCAGCACTGATTACATGGGCTATTCTTGGATAACCTCCTGTTGTTTGATGATCAGCCATTAAGGTAATTAGTTTTCCATTGGGCAACAATTGTAACGTACCAAATGAAACGGTAGTGGAAAGTAACTCCTGCTTTGAAGATTGTTTCAATTCCGTTCCTTCCAAATGATAGCCCATTCGGTCGCTTTGTCTATTGATACTAAAAATATGCTTTAAAAAATCCTTCTGCGATCTCTTTGTCAACCACTCAAACTCATTTCCTTGAATACACCTCAACGTCTGTGTCTTCACAGATCTTGGTTCATAAAACTCAGTAACATCCGCCCGCCAGGGGAATACTTTTGCTTCTGCATCATTAAGCCTTTTCCTAAAAGACAACCTATCCCCTTTTTTTAAAAATCTTCCTTCGAATCCACCAGCTTTGGCTTTTGTGTTCGTGCTGTTACTTCCGAGCCATTCGCTGAGTTTAAATCCGCCTTGTACGGCCAGGTAGCACCATGTACCGTTTATATGTTTTGTCAATTTCAATTCGCTATCAGCAGTTACAAAAACAGGCTGATGTATAGAAATATTTTTACCATTCAGTTTTGGTGAAAAGTCGGCACCACAAATGGAGATCAGCGCTGGCAAATGAAAGCGAATCACAGCAGTAGGGAAAGTCATTTCCATAACCGCTTCATTCAATTTATTCCCTACTAATGCATTGGCGATCTGCATGGCATTCAGATCCATGGCCCCATTCGGATTGATGCCCAGATGCTGATAACCAAACCGTCCGCCATCCTGAATGGAGTCAGCAATACCCGGCTTGATTACTTCAACACTCATTTCAAAAATGGATTAACGTTCTTTTCATCAAAGCTGTCAAAAGTCTCTTTGGTGATAGAATAAAATTTCACTTCATCACCGGGTTGAAACAAAACAGGATTTTCTGCATGTGCATCAAAAAGTTTTAAAGGCGTTCGCCCGATAATATTCCAACCTCCCGGTGAATCAAGCGGATAGATACCCGTTTGATTCCCTGCAATTCCAATACTACCTGTCGGTACATACTTGTGTGGAGTTGACAACCGTGGTGTTGCAATTTTTTTATGCACAATACCCATGTAGGCAAAGCCGGGTAAAAATCCGAGCATAAAAACACGATAGGTGTGTAACGTATGTAATTCAATCACCTGATCAATAGAAAGATTCTTTGTTTTTGCCAGCGTCTTTAAATCAAATCCAAAAACCGATTCGTAACAAACAGGAATAAAGAGTTTTCTGCATGCAACAGTCTCAACATCATCACATTGATTAATTGTTTCCTCCAACATTTTTTTGACCCAATCATATGCCGATTGATTGTGTCTCCTAATTTCTCTAACATCATACACAACAGTAAGCGTACAGTAAGCCGGAATCAGATCCTTCCAAAAAGGATTGGGTTGCTTTCGCAGATGATTATAAAGTCTGAAGACACTGTTATTAATTCCAATATCCAATTCGCTACCCAAACAAACTGTCAGAGCGTTTTCACTAATCGGGTATATGGTTATTGATTTAGCAATGGTCATGTCCTCTGCTTAATTATCCTCTCAACTTATCCAGCAACTGATTTAGTTGTTGTGCTTCAGCTTTAGTTAGGTTCTTCAGAGCTTTTTGCCAAGCCTGTGAAGTGCGATCTATTTTCACTAACAGGTTAAGTCCTTTTTCGGTAATGCTGATATCTACCTGCCTGCGGTTGTTCTTGCAGATTTCACGTTTTACCAAACCTTTCAGGCGCAACTTCTCTACTAACCGCGTGGCGTTGCTGTTCTTATCAATCATACGGCAGGTAATATCGGCCAGCATCATGGGCTTGGGGTGGCTGCCGCGTAAAATCCTGAGAACATTAAACTGTTCAGGCGTAACATCAAATTCCTTCAGGAAGGTTGCATTTAAATTATATAGCCAACTGCCGGTAAATAAAATGTTTACGACTGCCTTTTGAAATTCGCTTTGAAACTTTTCCTGTTTAACTTCACTTTCAATGTAGGCCATTATCTCGGATGCTTAACTCCACCAAAATTAAAACAATAGTTGTAGATACAATCTTTTGTCCATGATCACCTTCACTACTACCATACAGCGTTTTGAAAAAAAAGGCGAGAAGACTGGCTGGAGCTATATTGAAATCAGCGTCCTGCAAGCCAAAAAACTAAGGACGGAAACCAAAACCTCTTTTCGGGTAAAGGGAAAACTGGATGGCTACTCACTCAAGCAAACCGCCCTTATTCCCATGGGGGATGGTAAGTTTATTTTGCCCATTAACGGCACCATGCGGAAAGAAACGGGTAAAAAACATGGTGACAAATTGAAGGTGACATTGGAATTGGACGAAAGTAAATTTATTATGAATGCTGACTTTATAACCTGCATCAACGATGATCCATCAGCTTCTGCCTTTTTTAAAACATTGGCACCTGGCCATCAGCGATATTTCAGTAAATGGATTGATAGTGCAAAGACAACACCCACAAAAACTAAAAGAATTGTGATGGCCGTGAATGCCCTCTCGCGAAAAATGGGGTTTCCTGAAATGTTGAGGGAGCAGAAACGAAATAAGCTCGATTAACAGTTGACAATTAGCAATTGTATTACACCCCAGACAGTTTATACAGAAACTCATCAACCTCCCACTTGCCCTCTTTTTCGCGCTCAAGCACAACCCGAAGCTGACTTGCATCCACCCGCTCGTAAATCAGTCGTGTCTTTTTATCAGGTGCTTCAAACACAGCTTTTGTTTTTTCCAGTTTCACCAACGGGTATTCGTAGGGTCTATCTTTTTCTTCCCACGCAATATTACCGGGACCAAAATGACGCAACTTCATTACAGGCACTCCACTCGCTGATTGTTCGATTACAATAAATTCATAGAAAACCACCTTTCCATCTTTAACACAACGAAAGGCACATACCAAATTATCACCCATGGGTTCGCTCCAATATTCTTCCATATCGCCCCACTCCATGCTTCCAACCCAATTACCGGAAATGAAATTCAAAGGTTTTAAAACAGTTTTTACCTGGCCGTAAGCCGGTATGATCAGCAGGAGCGAAAGAAGAATACCCGATAATTTTTTCATTTCAATGAAGGTTAATCATAATACTTTTAATGGATAGCCAATACGTTAAGGCTATCCTCCATCAAATGTAAATTGACTGGCTGAGCGTAAACTATCCTGTCGCCACCTGGCAGCACGTATTCGCATCTTTCGTCTGTACAATTGCTGCAGGTAAGTCTCTTGCGGAATAACAATAGTATCCGCTGCAAGTGAGTCGCTCTGCATTACAGTATTTTTTAGCTGAGTGATAGAATCCCGTTTATGAAGGGAGCTTTCAATATCAACCATCAGGTCATCACTGAGTTCATAAAGATCACAATCAACTTTTTTGCGTAATTCATCCGGAAGGTTGTCATACTTTGCATTGGCCAGTTGCTCAAACGCCTTGTCGCGATTAACCTGTTGCATAAAAAATCCGGTAATGGGTAACGCAGTATTC
>CAZCRJ010000116.1:5339-7563 GCA_964501015.1 uncultured Roseivirgaceae bacterium
AGGCGGAACCTGATTCTGGGATCATCTGCTCCTACCCATGAACCCATCACCAGCGTTGGAGTGATGGCCATAAACCAACCATCGGCATTACTTTGCGTTGTACCCGTTTTTCCACCCATGTCGTTATACACATTATACTTGTACCGAATGCGCGCACCGGTTCCCTCACTCACCACCTTTTGCAGCATATGCCGTGTAAGCAATGCTGTTTCCTTTGTCATCACACGTTTACCGGATTCCTTCGGAACAAAATCCTGAAAAACTTTTTTGTTCATATCGTGAATAGCCGAAACAAAATAGGGATAAGTGGTTACACCTTCATTCGCAAGGCAGGCAAATGCAGTAGTCATCTCGATTAACGACACCGATGATGAACCTAATGAAATGGATGGCACTACAGGAATATCACTGGTGATGCCCATCTTATTTGCAAGGGTAATGGTGTTGTTCACCCCAGCCTGCTGAATTAGTTTTACTGCTACTGTATTCACAGAATAGGCCAGCGCACCAGCCATTGAATACATTACCCTATAATCATTTTGTGAATTACGGGGCGTCCATGCAACAGTATCATCTACAATATAAGTTTGTTGTGAGGCAGCTATCAGTTCACACGGATCATTTCCCTGTTCCAATGCGGTGGCATAAACAATGGGTTTAAAAATTGATCCAACCTGACGCTTGGTGGACGTTTTCACATGATCGTACTGAAAAAAATCATGATCAATACCGCCTACCCATGCTTTTACCTGCCCGGTTGCCGGGTCCATCACCACAAACCCCGCATTCAGAAACTGAAGGTGATGGATTATGGAATCAAGTGGACTCATTACTACTTCCTGAGGCCCCTTCCAGGTAAAAAGTTTGGTGGGCACCGGTTTATCCAATACTTCCAGAATCTCTTCTTCCGACAAACCGGTATCGTGAAGCTGTCGGTACCGGGGCGATCGTCTGATAGCTTCTTCAAGAATAAACTCCCTTCCCCGCCAGGGTTTGTCTTTTCCCCAATGATTGTAAAACTGATTTTGAATAATCTCCATTTGCATGGCTACTGCCTGCTCGGCATAGTGCTGTAATCGTGAATCAATTGTCGTATAAATTTTCAACCCATCAGTATACAAATTATAAGGTGTGCCATCTTCCTTTTCATTCTTCTCGCACCAGGTGAGCAACTCAGACTTTAAAAATTCCCGGAAGTAAGGTGCCAGTCCATGATGATGTGTGACACGGTTGTACAACAACGTCAATGGAATTTTCTTAAGTGAATCGTATAGACTTGATGTCAACACGCCATCCTTTACCAACTGCTGAAGTACCACATTCCGTCTTGCGAGTGCCCGATCGGGAAATAACCGCGGATTATACGTATGTGTAGCTTTCAGGGTGCCGATTAGTACTGCTGCCTGATCGATGGTCAACTCTTTTGCATTTGTTGAGTAAAAACGCTCAGAAGCTTGCTGGATTCCATATACATTATCGGAAAAGGGAACGGTATTCAGGTAAAGGGTGAGTAGGTCATGTTTGGAATATATACTCTCCAGCCTTCGCGCAGTATACCCTTCCTTCAATTTATTAATGAGCATAGAGAGCGCCCAATAGTTTTCGCGGGGGTAAAGATTTTTTGCAAGCTGCTGCGTTATGGTACTTCCTCCACCGGCCGACTCTTCCTGCAGAAAAATGGATTTAATCAAAACACGACCCAGGCTTCTGTAATCAATTCCATTATGATCGTAGAAACGTACATCTTCTGTAGCAATGAGTGCCGCAATCACCTCAGGGGCAATTTCAGAATACTTAATTTCGGTTCGGTCCTGGATAAAATAGCGCCCAAGTAACACACTGTCAGCGCTATATACTTCTGATGCAACCTGATTTTGGATAGTACGCAGATCCTCCCATCCGGGCGACTCAAACCATACAACAAAAAGAATAAGGATCAGTACTGAACTCAACGGGCCAAAAATAAGGCCAAAACTCATTACCCATTTTCGTAGAATCGGATGGATTTTAAAATATGCATCAAAGTGCGCATTCGCTTGTTTAAAAGGCCTTAGAAATGGAAATATCCACTGATATACCCTCCTGTATAAAAGATTTATTTTCCGCCTGAATTTAGTTCTCCCAGATCGCATAGAAAGGAAAAGATACTTACAGTAGGAGTCCGGAACAAAAGAACCTGTGAAATATTCATATTATTGAAAATAGAAAAGCCTTCTCATTCAAG
>CAZCRJ010000117.1:0-7535 GCA_964501015.1 uncultured Roseivirgaceae bacterium
AAGGCTTATTTCAACTGGAAATTCTTCTCCGCTTTTTCTTTGCGCAAATAAATCCAATCCTTCGCCCATAGGCCTGGCGTGTGGACGGCTGAAGTAATCCGTAACATAGCCTTTATGGTGGTGTACGCTGCTAAGAGGAACAAGTATATCAATGGACTGCCCCAACAGTTCTTCTCTGGAGTAGCCAAAGAGCTTTTCGGTTTGCTTGTTAACAATTTGAATAATGCCTTGTTTGTCAATGATAACCAGTCCATCAGGGGTTGATTCCAGAATGTTGCTGAATTTACGTTCGGCTTGCTTGCGTTCAGTATCATTAAATACCGAAGTTCTGCTCATACTAAATTCACCCTGTTCATTGAAGGTAGCATTGGAATTAACTAATACTGGAATTACTGAGCCGTCTTTCCGCCTGAACTCAAACTCAAGGTTATGGACGTAGCCCTTTTCTTTGTAGTTGGCAAAATCCTGATCAAATGATGTAAGAAAGGCTACCCGGCTGGTATCAGAAAGTAAATCCTCATACTTCATTTTCCCCACTACCTCCTCTTTGCTATAGCCTAACCAGTTCAGGAGTGTTTCATTTATGTTGCTAATAATAATATCCTGATTGACCGATAAATAACCACACGGTGCATTATTGTATAAGTCTTTAACATATACCAGGCTTTTATTCAGTTCACCTTCAATGTGATTTCTGGCCCGAAGGGTTTTGGTAATACTTATGAACAAATATGTTATGAGTCCCACTACAATAATTACTAACCCGAGTAGGGAGAATTGAAAATTTCGGAGACTCTTTTGTGTAATGGTATTTCTGGCTCTAAACTCCTGACGCTCGTGGTTTTGTATCTCCTCTACCAGATCGCGGATGTTGTCTGTAATCTCTTTTCCCCGTTTGGTTAGCACCAATTGTTGGGCTTCTTCAAGGCTGCTGTTGCGGGCCTGTATAATCAGTTCAGACCAATCTTTGCATCTTTCCATTAGGGTATGGAGGGAATCAACCCGAGTGTACTGTTGTGGCGAGTTTCGGGTTAGTGAATCCAATGTATTAATCCGGATATTTACTTCTTCCATGCCATTAAACAGGGGTTCAAGAAATACCGAATCGCGCGTTATTACATATCCTCTTTGTCCTGTTTCGAGGTCAATGGCCGACTTCAATACCTGCTCGGAATGTGTTAGTATGCGCATGGCTTGTGCAAGCAAACGTGAGGTGTTTATAATTTGTTGGAGGTTATAAAATGAATAAATGCCCAGCGCAATCACCACACTCAACGAAATTATTGCGATGATAGGAATTCTTCTTTCAAATGAGCGTGGCTTGTTCATCAAAATCAATTAGCGTTGAGCAGATTTATTAAAACATCAGGTATTTTTTCAAAGTCAACAGACTTGTCGAAGTAATAATCAGCGCCCAATTGGAAACACCGGCTTCTGTACGGGGCCATGTATAAGTTGGTAAGCATAATTATTGTTAAATCCGGAAACATTTTTTTTGCTTTCGTTAAAAGACTAATTCCACTTTCATCCGGATTTATTTTATCCAACTGAATATCCATAATGGCGATATCCGGTTTCAGATCCTTCATTAATCGCAGGGCGTCATTCACTGTACTGGCATTACCAAGAAAATCCACACCCTCAACATCGTTCACCAGCAAATGAATCCGTTTGACTAAATATGGAGAGTCGTCCACTGTAATGAGTTTTAAGCGTTTAGATCCTTGTTTTGCCAAAGCGAAATCGATTTAGTGCAAAGCAAGTTTGTTTAGCAGAAGAAAAGTATAGCTGAGACCCTGATCTGATTGTAGCGGTTTGTACTACACAGGCTTAGGTTAGTCCGTTTTCCAGGGCATAGCGCATGAGTTCGGCATTATTCTGTAAGGCGAGTTTTTGAAGTATTCGGGAACGATAGGTACTGATGGTATTTACGTTTAATGAAAGTTCATCGGCTATTGCTGAAACAGTTTTTCCTATGGCCAGTAGCTGAAATACTTGTAATTCCCTATCAGACAGTCCTTCGTGTAGCGGACGATCCTGAAGATCACCAAGATTCTCAGCCAATTTATCCGCAAGCGATGCGGTAATGTATTTTTTACCCAGGAGAATTCGATATATGGCATCGAATAATTCTTCAGTGGTTCTTTCTTTATTTAGAAAACCTGAGGCGCCCGCTTTTAAGGCGCGTATCGCATATTGTTCTTCCGGATGCATGCTTACCATTAAAACGGGTGTAAGTATATGGAGTGATCGGATTTGTTTAAGGACTTCAATGCCATTTCGCCCGGGCATGGATACATCGAGTAAAATGATACTCCATGTCGAATTCATAATATGCTGTAAGGCTTCTTGCCCATTGGATGCTTCCGTGATTTGGGCCTGTGGGTATTGTTCTAATAGTAATTGCACAATGCCCTTCCGTACGATGGTATGGTCATCGGCAACCAGAATTCTCATGTTCGTTACAGTAGTCATGCTATAGGAGCTTCAATAAAAATGGTTGTTCCTTTACCCATTTCGCTGGTGATTTTTAAATGGGAGTTAATAATTCGGGCACGTTCCTTCATGCCAAGTAGTCCAAATGAAGATGCAGCAATGTTATTGATATCAAATCCGTTTCCGTTATCCTGAATCTTAAGGATTAAGTGCTGATTCTTTTTTTCTATGCTCGCGGAAATAGCGGTAGCCTGTGCATGGCGCGCGACATTGGTTAACGCTTCCTGATAGATTCGAAACAAATTGGTAGATAAATCATACCCCACGTTTAAATCTTCTGCAGAACTGTTGATGGAGCATTGGATACTGGTTCTTTTTTCAAATTCTTTACTTTGCCATTCCAGTGCAGCCACTAATCCGAAGTCGTCCAGAATTCCGGGTCGAAGATCGGCAGCGATTCTACGTATGGTACTAATGGTTTCATCCGTGAGCATCATCATTTCCTTTATTTTATCCTGAAGGGGCATGTCATACCGAGATGCATTCTTACTGATCCAGGCGGCATCCATCTTTAATCCGGTTAGTTGTTGACCCAGTTCATCGTGTATTTCGCGTGCAATGCGGGTGCGCTCTTCTTCCCTTACCTGGTTAAGGTACTCAGTTAATTCCTTTAACTGTCGATTGGACAATTGGAGGTTTTCTTCTGCTTTGATTTGCTCAGTGATATCCTTAATAAGGACCATTTTGGCATTACGTCTGCCAAGATTTACCGAATGAGAAATTTTTTCAACAGATATTTGATTACCGTCTTTAAGCCTATGTCGCCAGATGCCCTTGTATAAATCCCCCGCCTGGTAAGGACGGTAGATGGTTTCATCAGGGTTCCTTTCCATTGCAAGTACAATATCGGTTACCCTCAGGTTCATAAACTCATGTTTGCTGTAGCCGTAATGGTTGATGGAGGCTTCATTTACATCAATGAAACGAAGTGAATCAACATCTACCAACCACATCGGCATCGGGTTATTCTCAAACAGGTACCGATACTTTTTCTCACTTTCCTGAAGATGAGTTTCCGCCTTTTTTTGGGAAGTGACATCCGAAAAAACGGCCAGATGAAGACCGGGTAATATATTCGCCTTGGCTTTAAAATGACAAATTATACCTTGCGCGTCCTTTCTTTTCAGCAAAACACTTCCTTCCAGTTTTGGTCTTTTTTGTAATTCTGGCCATAGTTCTTCAAGCACAAACGCCTGCTGGTCATCCATCACAATATCCTTTACACCGAAACCAGTGAGTTCTTTTTGCGAATACCCCAAAATTTCGCAAGCTGCCGGGTTGCACTGAACCAGGTGTAATGAATTGTCAGCTAACACTATGGCATCATGGGTGGAATTAAAGATCGATTCAAAACGTAGCTGAAGTTCTTTTTTTTGCTGATCCGCTTTTTTTTGCGCTGTGATGTCACGAAAAAAAATAGTGAGCCCATTTTCTGAAGGGTAAACAGAGCTCTCCACCCATCTTTTCAAAAAATCAAAATATTCTTCGTGAAAAGCGGGATGCTGATTTTCCATCGCTTCCCGGTAAACCTTATAGCTTGAGGTGTTGATGAACTCTGGAAATACTTCCATGGCTTTCTTTCCTATCACTTTTTTGGGGTCGCGCCTGGCAATTTCTCCGGCCTTCTTATTCACATAGGTGTATTTCCAGTTTTTATCCAGGGCTACGAAGCCATCGGAAATGCGATCAAATATTGATACCAGGGTAGTGGTTTGTTCCTTAACCTTTACTTCCAGAGTGGTATTAAGATCACTGAGTTGTTGCGCAATTATTTTTCTATTGGAGAATTCTTGATTTAATAAGTAAAACAAAATTGAAATCAGGATAAAAATAAATGCCACCACACTGTATGTTATACTATTCGCGCGGGCAGTAAGGTTTAATTGGTTATTTTCCAGTATTCTTAACTGTGCACGATTATAACTCTCTATGGAAGTGATTGCGCTATCCAACTTTTTTTTAATCTGTAGCCCTTTTTGTGTTGAGAGCAATTTTTCTACTGCGTCTTCACTCGTTTCACGGGCAATAATGGCAAGCTGGGCAAAGGCTTCTAATGAATGGGTTAGCGATAAAATAGTGTCGAGTTTTATGTTTAATTGAGTGCTATCCGATTTATACTGATCGATGTGCTCTAGTGTTTCAGCCAGAAATGTTCGTGTACGTTCATAATCATCACGAAATGTTTGTGTTCCTGTTAAGGCATATCCTCTGTAGGCTCCAACCAAATCCGCTGTTTGTGAATGCAGATTAGAAAGTTCCATCATGAGTAAATTGATGGATTGAATATGTCGGATGCTTTTGTAATACCGGGTGTTGTTCTGAATGCTGAGATAAGTGGTATACAATAGCAAGACAACAATAATAGCGAATGACACGCCAAGCCGTATGTCGATGCTTTTTTTCATGTCACCTTGGGGATAAGGTAGATGAATATATAAGAAAAATAGTTAAAAATGGAACTTTCGTAATTAAGTTGGCATCAGGGTACAGTTATTACACTGACTCCAGATTACAGTGGTGCTGGACCTGTTGATGGGAGTCAGTGTGAGTTGCTTGAGTATCCATTTCAAGTTGTACTCTTTAACCAAGGCTGATTTTATTCTCGTTACGTGCCCTAAATCAGCAGAATTAAGGAGTATATCCTATACTTTCTCAGGGAATTTCTGATACGTAAGGGTTGTCCTGATTTATTAAAAATCAAGAATTTCATGCAGGCAGAAAAGATACGGGCCTACCATCTTTGCAGTATGAAAAATGAAGGCAAGTCAGCCAACACAGAAAAAACTAATACGAAACAAAAGAAAGAATATGAAAGTGACATTAAAGTCCAGGATTTCCAGCGGGAAACTGGTAAGCGTTCTGGCGATAGAATTTATCAGAAGAGTGCTTGTTGCAGCAGCGTTACTGGTGAGCTACCACGCTTTTTTTTCAGGCTTATCCTTTAATTCTTAAAGCGATGAAAGTATACGAAATTCAAAGCCATTTCTTAAAATCTAAAGGGATACACGATATAGGAAAATCTTCCCTGCACGTTAATACTGGAAAGAGTGGTTGGCAATTCAGTTCCAGGATAGTACGCTTGAATTACATGATTGACGTGTTGATCCTGTTCAATGCGTTGGTATGGCCTTCTTTATTGCTAGTGGAATTCATGATTTTTTATAGTCGTTGAAACCTGTATGTATAAACCAATAAACCTCATTATGGAAATATTTGAATTTTCGACAATCCAGATGCGAAACAGCTATAAGCGAACTATGCTTCAGCAAGATTCTGACTTCATGGCGTTTCGCAAGAAAGCTAAACGGAAGGGCACGTTCAAGCCAGATATCACCAACAGCGCTGTTCTGATTATTACAAATGTTGTGCTGTGGGTGGTTTGTATTATCACCTTGGTACACCACTTATAACCTGGAAATAGATTATCCTTTCGGGGATTACGATGGCGCTGTTATCGGATCAACAAATGAAAACGTAAACAACATGAAAAGTAAGCAATACAAAAATTTTAAAACACCAACATTATGATAAAAATATCAATCTTTCTTGTAGCGGTAGCTATGCCGTTTACCTACCGCGCACCCAAATCAAATAGTATTCACACTGCGTGTGTCAACATGCTGGGCCATGGATTTAACCTTTTGAAGACGTATCATATAAAACCAGCACTTAGGGGGACGGAGTTTTCCTACGTATTTGCCAAGGGAGCACAGTACAAAATTGCTGCCTGTGATCATGCTGGCAACCCCATGGTGATTACCATTCTGGATTCCAACAGGAATAAGGTGGCCTCAAACAAGGTTGATGGCAGCATCATCCCGGTTATTTTGTTTCCCTGCCAAAACGGGGGTATCTATTACATTGTGTTTTCTAATGAAGAAGGAGAAGAGGGGTGTGGAAGCGGTGCCATAGGCTTCAAGGTCGAAAATACCAGGTAAATGGTAGCCCTGATAACATAATAGGTAAGTGTTTTTTACATGCGAAAAAGTTGAGTTGGAGATATTTTCAAAAACTCTTGCCAGGGTATACCGCTGTTTCCAACGAGTAATACCTTATCAGGTTCGTGTAGTTTCTTAAAGGCGCCCATGCCAGGTGCCTTTTGTGTACCACCGCTTTTCACTACCAGACCAATCACTTGAATGAAGCCTCTAGTTCATTCTGCTTATAAGTTGCTGACTATAAGGTCCTTCGTAAGTCATTTACAAATTACTCAATAAGATGAGTAAATATACTCAATGTATTAAAGTGGAAGTTGAGCCTAATTAAATAGTGTCAACTTCTGACTCAATCAGTAAGCCTCCTTTATCCAGTCCAATCCTTATCCTATGTTTGATGCATGGAAGACACAAGTTTAGTGTATTGCGTAACGGCTTTCGGGACGCGCAAAAGTTGTGATTTAGCCGAACTGCTTTTTCACGTAGGAAAGGCACACCGGCAACAATTATTTCAGCAACTGGAGCGGCTGGAACGTGCAGGTATTATCTATTGTAACGGTACTATAGTATCACTAAAAAATTCCCCTATTGCTCACGGGGATAAGGATCTTCTTTGCAAATAGCTACCACTGGAAGCCAAATGTGATTTTCTATGTCACAATCTGACACATAAATTCACTATTTTAGAAACGCATTAAATAAAAAAAGGCGAGTTGCCCCGCCTTACATGTTTTCACAACGGAATAATCCTTATTGTGATTTGCTTTTAATAAACGATGCATAAATGTAGTAGAAGTTTATATTAAAAAAAAGCCATATGAAAAAAACTCTCGGACTTGATCTAGGTACGAACTCTATTGGTTGGGCCTTAGTTGAACAGGACTTCAATAGTAAAACCGGTAAGATTCTTGGAATGGGTTCAAGAATTATCCCAATGAGCCAAGATATTCTTGGTGATTTCGACAAGGGCAATTCAGTTTCTCAAACAGCCGAACGAACTAGATTAAGAAGCACGAGGAGGCTTCGGGAAAGACACTTATTAAGAAGAGAAAGACTCCATCGAGTATTGAATATTATGATAACAATTGAAAATTTATACTTTGA
>CAZCRJ010000118.1:0-7502 GCA_964501015.1 uncultured Roseivirgaceae bacterium
CCGGTAAACTTATATTTTTGCCCAGCAAAAGTAAGCCTAAAGTATAAATAAAATCTCATTGACAGCTTCACACCATTACCACCTCGAGCGCCTGACTGATATTCATTCTAAAATTCTGGACCGCGATACCCTTATTGACATTTTTCTGCCATTCCAGTTTGAACAGAGAAATCATGCTTATCCGCTTCTTTTATTGAATGACGGCCAGGATGGGGAGGCGATTGAGATTAAGGCCACTCTGGAGAAACTTACCAGGAGCAAAACTATCAAGGATACAATAGTGGTGGCCGTGCATGCCGGTGATCGGTTGCAGGAGTATGGTATTTCGGGTAAAAAGGATTTTAAAGGAAGAGGAAAATACGCTGCTGAATATTCCAGATTTATCATGACGGAGTTAATCCCGTATGTACAATTCCGGTATTCTATTTCCACAAATCCGGCAGATCACGCCATTGCAGGCTACTCGATGGGTGGATTATCGGCCATTGACATAGCCTGGCACCATGCAAGTTATTTTGGCAAGGTGGGGGCCTTCAGCGGTTCGTTCTGGTGGCGAAAGCGTGATGCGCACTCCCGGTTGTATTCCGATTACCACGACCGGTTGGCACATGCGATGATCCGCAGGGGACATTTTAAGGAGGGGCTGAAGTTTTGGTTTCAAACCGGCACATTGGATGAAAAAGCAGACCGCAACAAGAATGGAGTAATTGACTCGATAGATGATACGCTCGACCTGATTGTTGAGTTAACCAAAAAGGGGTACAGGCCATTTCATGATATTCACTACTATGAAATGGACGGAGGAGAGCACAACATGAAAACCTGGAAAGAAGCCATGCCTGAATTTTTGACATGGGCATTTGGAAACAAAAAAGCCTGAACCATTAAGGACTACTCTTCAGCAATAAACCGGATATTCCGTTTAAGCCCCTCAAAACCCGCACGCTTCACTGCCGATTTTTTAAAAATCTTTTTGAATACCTCTTCGGTGATTTCCTGCCAATCTTTTTTAGTCATGGTCTCGATTTCAGGATGGGGAAGAAAGCGATTTTCATCATGCGGTTTTGAAAACCGATTCCACGGACAAACTTCCTGGCAGATGTCGCACCCGAAAATCCAGTTGTCAAATTTTCCCTTTACTTCGTTTGGTATTTCTTCTTTGAGTTCAATGGTGAAATAGGAAATGCATTTGCTACCATCTACCACATACGGTTGTGGAATAGCATCGGTGGGGCAGGCATCCATGCACGCGGTGCACGTACCACAGTAATCTTTAATAGGTCCATCATACTCCAGCTCCAGATCAATGATCAGTTCTGCGAGAAAGAAAAAACTGCCCATTGAACGGTTTAAGAGAAGTGAGTTTTTACCGATCCATCCCACACCAGATTTTTTTGCCCAGGTACGTTCCATTACGGGAGCCGAATCAACAAAGGCCCGTCCCTGCACATCACCAATTTTTTCACGGATCAGGAAAAGAAACTCAGTTAGTTTTTCTTTGATCACAAAATGGTAATCCTCACCATAGGCGTACCGCGCAATTTTTAGTTCACTGGTTTTGGATAAATCTTTCTCGGGATAATAATTGTACACCAGGCTTATCACCGACTTCGCACCGGGAACCAGTTTAGTCGGATCAAGCCGTTTGTCAAAATGATTTTCGAGGTAACTCATTTTACCCTGGTAGCCACGTTTCAGCCATTCTTCCAGTTTGGGAGCTTCCTCTTCTAAAAAATCAGCTTTGGAAATACCGCAGTAACTGAAGCCTAATGAAGAGGCAATATTTTTTAGCTGGGCTGTGATTATCTTTTTCATGCCACAAAGACACTAAGGCACAAATTATATGATTATACGTTTGATGCCTTGTTTGATCAACGGCACATTAAAGTTGATAAGGTAACCTAATCGCAGATTTGTAAGTTTTAAATGACTTAAAATTTGCGCCTGCCACACAGGATTCACCTCGTCAACTGATTTTATTTCTACAATCACTTTTCGATCAATCAATAAGTCAAGTCTCAAACCTTCATCAAAAACAATCCCATCGTAGTTAATGGGGATATCGATTTGACGAACAACTTCCCAGTCTTTTTTTAATTCGTGCGCGAGACAAACTTCATATATCTTTTCCAGTAATCCGGGACCAAGTTCTTTATGAATTTTGAATGCAGCATTTACAATGGACTTGCCAATTCTTTCTTTTTCATCAGTCAATGCTTCAAATTCCATTGTGTCTTGGTGTCTTTGTGGCAAGTATCAATCAAACAGACCTTGGCTTTTAGAAGGAGGCGGAACGATTTTCAAATGCTTGTATGCTAATTCTGTTGTTTCCCGTCCGCGTGAGGTACGCTTGATGTATCCTTCCTGGATAAGAAAAGGCTCATACACTTCTTCTATGGTCTCCGCTTCTTCGCCCACTGCAGTGGCAATAGTTGAAAGACCAACAGGCCCCCCTTTAAATTTTTCGATGATGGTTAATAAGATTCTATTATCCATTTCATCTAATCCGTTCACATCAACATCCAGTGCTTTCAGCGCCATTTGGGCAATAGGCATCGTAATGGTGCCATCACCTTTTATCTGGGCAAAATCACGTGTTCTGCGCAGCAGGTTGTTGGCAATGCGCGGGGTACCCCTGCTTCTGCGTGCAATTTCATAGGCGGCATCCTGCTGAATGGGTGTATTTAAAATACTGGCCGACCGATGCACAATTTTATGCAACAGTTCGGCATCATAATATTCCAGGCGGGCATTGATGCCAAACCGTGCCCGTAGTGGTGAAGTAAGTAGTCCTGCTCGTGTGGTAGCGCCAATCAGGGTGAAGGGATTTAACCCGATTTGTATGGAGCGTGCATTTGGTCCGGTATCCAGCATGATATCAATTTTAAAATCTTCCATAGCTGAATAGAGATATTCTTCTACAATGGGATTTAACCGGTGAATTTCATCAATAAATAAAACATCGTGCGTCTCCAGGTTAGTTAGCAAACCGGCCAGGTCGCTGGGCTTATCCAATACCGGGCCGGAGGTAATTTTGATATTGGTTTCCAACTCGTTGGCAATAATATAGGAGAGGGTGGTTTTGCCCAACCCCGGGGGGCCATGTAATAGGACATGATCCAGCGGTTCGCTTCGCTGGCGCGCAGCCTGAACAAAGATTTTAATGTTATCGACAATTTTCTGCTGTCCGGTAAAATCGCTGAACGACAACGGACGAAGGGCTTTTTCAATCTCCTTTTCCGCTGCATTCTGGTTCTCCGAATCTCCCTGCAAATAATCTTCACGCATACTAAACGGTTTTGCGAAAGTACTCATTTCCTGCGCATGTCATGAAGCTGCCAAGGGCAAAGTATTAGTTTCGCGCAACATTGTTGCATTAAGGCAATTTGACTACCTTCGCCCCTTATTTTTAGCAATGGATAACCGAAAGAAAAATATCATCTATACCATTTTGCTGATTACTTCGGTATTTATAGTTTGGCTTTACCGCAAGAACCAAGCACCGGAACCGATGAAGATCAGCGGGAAAACGATGGGAACATCGTATAACATCACCTACTTCGATGATCAGAACAGAAATTTCAAACCCTCTGTGGATTCCCTGCTGGAAGTAGTTAACCAGAGTATCAACACCTATTTACCGGATTCAGAAATAACCACCTTCAATACAGGAACTGGTTCATATACCTTTCAGTTGCCCTATTTTCTTCCGGTGTTAAAAGTAGCGCAGGAAGTTTTCGCTGCTTCTTCCGGTGCTTTTGATCCAACCGTTATGCCGTTGGTGAATGCGTGGGGTTTTGGTCCTGCCGAGCCGCTTAATCCGGGCAACCTACAGGTAGATTCCATACGGGATTTTGTAGGCTACGAAAAAATTCAGTTCAATAACGACAGCATCTGGAAGTTGGATTCCCGAACGCAACTTGACTTTGGTGGAATTGGACAAGGGTACGGAGCAGATGTAGTAGTAGATTTTTTACGGACAAAAGGAATAGTGAATATGCTGGTAGAAGTTGGTGGCGAAGGAATGGCGTGTGGTAAAAACCAAAAAACCAATAAGCCATGGGAAATCGGAATACTGGACCCACGATCTACTCGCGACAATCTGTTTTTTAAAGCCTATATATCGTTGGAAGACCGATCGTTTACAACCTCCGGGAATTACTTCAACTACCGTGAAATAGACGGAAAGAAATTTTCGCATTCCATCGATCCTGAAACCGGATATCCTGCACAAAAAGAAATTCTCAGTGCTTCGGTATTTGCAAAAGATGGAATTACTGCTGATGCCTGGGCCACTGCACTGATGGTAATGGGACATGAAAAGGCGATTGAATTATTAAATCATCGCACCGACCTTGACGGATTTATTATCTATTCGGATACAACAGGCATTAAGGTTTTTGTAACCAAAGGCATTGAGCCATTCATGACAATTAAAGACTAACACACATGCCTTTAAAATTGCTTGTTTTGTTTTTCACACCACTGATCTCCGGATTACTGGTCTACTTTCTTCCGAAAGGCAAGACAAAAAGTTTTAAACTTTTGCTGGTGTTTGCTGGCGCCTACCTGTTCGGCATCACGGTTGTTCATATTTTACCCGAACTCTATCGCAACAGTGGCGATGTTGAACTCATTGGTCTCTTTGTTTTAGCAGGATTTTTTCTTCAACAGGTACTGGAGCATTTTACTTCGGGTGTTGAGCATGGACACCTTCCCATGCCCATGGTGGGAGAAGAATTGCATCATCATGCGCACCATCATGGTCATCACCACCAACAGGTTTCCGCGTTGGTATTGTTGATGGCGTTGTGCGTGCATGCCTTTTTGGAAGGCGCTATGCTGGCGCAACCTGCCGAGGGCGATTTTTCATATGATGTCAATGCCATTTTATTAGGCATCGCCTTGCATCGCGCACCGGCTGCCTTTGCCCTGATGACGGTGTTATCCTTTCAACTCCACTCCAGGCGAAAAGCAATACCCCACCTGGTAATTTTCTCCCTTGCTGCACCGGCAGGCTTGCTGATCAGTACGTACCTGGCACAATCCGAAATTTTAACAGCAACAGGATTAACGCTGCTCTATGCCCTGGTGAGCGGCAACTTTCTGCACATATCCACCACCATCGTATTTGAAAGTAGTCCGGAGCATCATTTCAATGCACGCAAATTGACCGTTGCAATCCTTGGTGCCCTAGTGGCAGTAGGAGTGGAGTACATGCTCTGATTGAATCCGTTCGCATACAATCTTCTTTACTTTTCGGAGAAAAGACACGACTTTAGGTGTTCGCATTAACGCCTATGAAAATCATTCAATCTATTGAGGAGTATCATCAGCAATACACCGAAAGTGTGGAGCATCCTGAAACATTCTGGGCAAACGTTGCTAACGACTTTGTGTGGCGGAAAAAGTGGGATAGCGTGGTGGAGTGGGATTTTGAAAAGCCAGAAGTAAAATGGTTTAGTGGGGCAACGCTGAACATCACCGAAAACTGTATCGACAGGCATTTGCCGCACCGGGCAAACCAAACTGCTATTATCTGGGAGCCGAACAATCCTGCTGATGAGCCACAGTACATCACCTACCAACATCTGGCGGATCAGGTAAACCGGGTGGCCAACATGTTGAAGGCACATGGGGTTGTAAAAGGAGACCGGGTGTGTATTTACATGCCCATGATACCGGAAACGGCCTATGCCATGCTGGCATGTGCACGCATTGGGGCAATACACTCAGTGGTGTTTGCCGGTTTTTCGGCAGGCTCATTAATTGACAGGATCAATGATGCGGGTTGTAAACTCGTGCTTACTACCGATGGTGCTTATCGGGGTGATAAGACCATTGCACTGAAACCGATTATTGATGAGGCATTGGAAAAGTGCCCTACCATAGAAAAAGTTATTGTGGCAAAACGCACGAACTCCACTGTTCATATGAAAGCCGGTCGTGATGTTTGGTGGGAGAATGAAATTAAAGTTCATTCAATAGCATGTGACGCAGAAGAAATGGATGCAGAAGATTTACTGTTTATACTCTATACTTCCGGATCTACAGGAAAGCCGAAAGGAATGGTGCATACCTGCGGAGGATACATGGTGTTTACCGATTATACCTTTCGCACGGCATTTCAATACCAGGAAGGACAAGTGTATTGGTGCACTGCTGATGTAGGCTGGGTAACCGGCCATTCCTACATTGTGTACGGGCCTCTTTCAGCAGGCGCTACAACTATAATGTTTGAAGGCATTCCTTCCTGGCCCGACATGGGTAGGTTCTGGCATGTTGCCGAGAAGCATCGCGTAAACATTTTTTACACGGCTCCAACAGCAATCCGTTCATTGGAGAAAGCGCCACTGAGTTTTGTTAAACAATATGATCTACACTCCATAAAAGTATTGGGCACCGTTGGTGAGCCCATCAACGAAGAAGCATGGCATTGGTACCATGATAACATCGGTCGTGGAAAATGTCCTGTGGTGGATACCTGGTGGCAAACAGAAACTGGTGGTTTCATGATCTCTCCAATTGCACACATCACCAAACTCAAACCTGCGTTTGCCACACTTCCGTTGCCGGGCGTTCAGCCCGCAGTAATGGACGAGAACGGCAAGGAACTAAAAGAGAATGACGTTGAGGGAAGATTAGCCATAAAGTTTCCATGGCCCGCAATGGCGCGTACCATCTATGGTGATCATCAACGTTTCAAAGACACCTACTTTTCCACGTTTAAAGGAAAATATTTTACCGGTGATGGATGCAAGCGTGATGAGGAAGGATATTACCGTATAACCGGAAGGGTAGATGATATCATCATTGTTTCCGGTCACAATATGGGTACTGCAGAAATTGAGAGTGCCATTGATGAGCATTCAGCAGTCTGCGAATCGGCAGTGGTAGCTTTTCCACATGATATTAAAGGGCAGGGTGTTTATGCTTACGTTA
Source organism: uncultured Roseivirgaceae bacterium (assembly GCA_964501015.1). Taxonomy (GTDB): domain Bacteria; phylum Bacteroidota; class Bacteroidia; order Cytophagales; family Cyclobacteriaceae; genus UBA2336. Next base: position 6,943 of record CAZCRJ010000118.1, read on the forward strand.
TCTGTTATGATACACCTCATGAAGAGGAGAAATTGCGCAAAGAAATCCGTGAATTGGTTTCAAAAATTATTGGTCCCATTGCCAAGCCCGATAAAATTCAATTTGTGAGCGGCTTGCCAAAAACACGATCGGGTAAAATCATGCGCAGAATTTTGCGAAAAGTTGCGGAGGGAGACACGACAAATTTAGGAGATGTTACTACCTTGCTCGACCCCGGAGTAGTAGAGGAAATTAAGCGTGGAGCATTGTAAGATTCATTTCATGCTATTTTTGGTTACCTTTAAAGTATGGAAAGTTTCATTTTGAAATTCCCGCCTGAAACGCAATTCAATGATGATGAATTCTTTGAATTCTGTGCGGCTAATGATTCCCTGCGCATTGAAAGAAACAGCAAGGGCCAAATTATAATTATGTCACCGTCAGGCAGTAAAACAGGAAATATTCACTTTAAAATTAATCACACTCTCTCCACATGGCTTATGGAGTATGAGGAATTAGGCTATGGCTTCGATGCTTCAGCAGGATTCATGTTGCCCGACCAATCTGTTTTAGCGCCAGAT
>CAZCRJ010000119.1:0-3375 GCA_964501015.1 uncultured Roseivirgaceae bacterium
AGAACGTATTGCCAGGTAAAAACCTTTGCAATATCACCATTCAAGGTGCCGATTGCGAAGGTTTTTTTATGGTATAAATAAAAGTGTTATGCGCATATGCTCCATGCAGGTTGAAGATTTTATTGTACGTTCTGTTTTTCTATTTTAGATTAGTATTTCGGTGAACAAATAGTGCTCCTCAAATCCACACTCCCTAAATCCCGTAACGAGATCAATGACCAACACACTAATATTCCTCTTTACCTTCACAATGCTCACGTCTTTTACAGTAGCAGCACAGAAAGAACCGCTTAAGGTTGGTGTGGTGGGGCTTACGCATACGCACGTGCATTGGATCCTTGGTCGGGAAGACCGCGGTGATATTCGAATTGTAGGAATTGTTGAAGCCAATCGGGATTTGGCAGAGCGCTATGCGAAACAACACGGCTTTTCGATGAGCCTTGTTTTTACTACCCTGGAAGAAATGATTGCCGTGACTCAACCAACAGCAGTCACTGCCTTTGGTACTATTTATGAGCATTTGAAAGTAGTGGAAATCTGTGCTCCTCTGGGCATCCATGTTATGGTAGAAAACCACTGGCGGTAAGCCTGGACCATGCCAAAAAGATGGAGGCGCTAGCGAAAAAACATTCCATTCACCTGCTCACAAATTATGAAACTACCTGGTATCCTTCCAACCATAAAGCCTATGACCTGATGAAATCTGGTGCCGTTGGGGATTTACGAAAAGTAATTATTCGCGATGGGCATAAAGGACCAAAAAATATAGGCGTCAACAGTGAATTTTTAGACTGGCTTACCGATCCTGTTCAAAACGGTGGAGGCGCGATCATGGATTTTGGTTGTTATGGGGCCAATCTGATGACCTGGTTGCAGCATGGAATAAAACCAGTTTCAGTTACCGCGGTAACGCAACAACAACAAAAAGCGAACAACCCAAAAGTAGATGATGATGCGACTATCCTTCTGACCTATGATACTTCCAACGCTGTCATTCAGGCATCGTGGAACTGGCCTATTGGTAGAAAAGATATGGAAATCTATGGCCTGAATGGTGTAGTGTACGCAGACAACCGCCATCAACTTCGTGTTCGGATAGCGGAAGGCTATGATGGGTTTACAGAAGAGACTTTTACAGTAACCGAACGACCAGCACCATGGGATGATCCCTTCGCGTTATTTGCTGCCGTTATCAATAAGGACATCACGTTGGATCCTTTTGATCCTTCCTCACTGGAAAACAACATGGTGGTGATGGAAATTCTTGACGCTGCCATCAAAAGTGCTAAAACCCAGCGAACAATTATGCTCAAGTAAGTGCTTCCTTCAACGCCTGACAGCCTTCGGGGAGGTGTGCCTCCTAGGCAACATTAAACTGTGTGGTTACAGGTAGCGTCAGGAGCAAACGGGAATACCTCAAGGTAATCTTCTTGTTTGAACAAGGTGTGATTTATGTAACTCCTTTGCTCTATTATATAATGCAATTAGCATAATGAATGCTGACTTTAGCTGTAGTAATCAGTTACAAACTAAACAAGCTATTTATGAAAAACACTGCTGAAATGATTGACCAATGCGTTTCAACATGCAAAGAATGCGCTGACGAATGCACCAATTGTGGTATTGACTGCAAAGGCAAAGCTGGAATGGAATCGTGTGTACAATTATGCAACGACTGCGCTGAAGCATGCAACCAATGTGCAAAAGATTGTGAATCAAATTCCGAAAACAAAATAAATTCACTTAATGCTTGTATTAAGGCGTGCGAAGATTGTGCAACGGAATGTGAAAAGCACGACCATGAATCGTGTAAAAAATGCGCTGTAGTATGTCGTGAATGCGCTGAAGAATGTAAACGTATCCTAGCGTAGAGAGTAAACGATCAGTGCAGCATCCAATCTCAAGTTTTGAACGATATTGTTGCCTCATTGCTGGCCAATGGCATTATGCTGCCGGCTCAATTGTTGAATTAAAAAATTATAAATCTTCAGCTCATTTGATTTGAATACAGGCTGGAGAAAACCTGTTGGCGCCAATGGATGCTAAATTCATGTTACGTAAATATTACAAACAAATGAATACTATAAAAATTGTGATAACCTTCGGTATCATTGCATTAATGACAGCTTGTGCCGACACCGTAAAATTTCCTGTTTCTCAGGTTACACCTGCAGCTGACATCACTGCTAAAGTGAAAAAACAAGGAGAACCAAACTATTTGATCACTATAGAAGCTAGTAATCTGGCATCGCCAGAAAGATTGCAAACACCCAAAAAAATTTATGTGATTTGGGCAGTTTCGGATGCAGGTGTAGTGAGAAATGTGGGACATTTTACGCAAGAAAATGCTGAGAAATCAACGTATAAGGCTTCATTTCCTTACCAACCTGTAGAACTATTCATTACTGCAGAAAATGAGCAGGGAAATTGCTCCCCAATGGGAACAGAAATAACAAGAGCCAAACTCATAAAACAATAAGGTAAAATAGTTCAAAAAATTGGGAATACATCAAAAGCAAATGCTCAGGTATTGCACTCAGAGAATTTTAATGTGGTGATATGTGGGCCGATCCTGACTTGTCAGGGATGTTCCAAATACCGCTCGAACGCAAAGTCCAAAAACGGTGTGCGTCACACTTTTTTTATACTTTATACTAAATAAACCAGAACTTTAACACAAAATATCTGGAATATGAAAACATCTTGGTTCTTCTTAATCAGTTTCACGCTTATTACTACGCTTGCTTGCGGACAATCAAATGATGAAATAGAAATCAGACGATTAGAAAAACGCTGGACTGCTCTGCTTGATACTGGTGACACAACTTTACTGTTAGCGATATGGTCGAAAGAGTATGTGGTAAACAATCCTAATGGAGAAATTGTGACGCCAGAAAAGATTATTGCACTAATGAAAAGTGGTCATACATTCCCTAAAGTTGAGAGAATCATTGAAAAAATCACATTCAATCAAAACATTGCTATTGTCATGGGTAAAGAGTTACAACAGCCTGCCACTATGACAATCAATCAAGAAGAATGGATACCCAGAAGGTTTACCAATGTTTGGATCAGATCTGAAAATGGTTGGCAGTTAACAGCCCGGCAGTCTTCAGAAGTTATTAGAAAATAGAACTCCATTAGTATAAAGCAAAAGAACGAGAACATAGCAGCTAGGACAACAGTGGGTATAAATGCTTAATTGTAAAATATTTTTAAAATTCATTGACTGTACATTGAATTAGCCAAACGAAACAATCAAAAGCTCAAACAACCTTTAGCTTAAATGCTGTGTCTAATAAACGGTATGCATTAAAATAAACGATGTATAAGCTCTGTTTGGCATTCCTTCTTCTAGTTGTGGTATCCTGTGAT
>CAZCRJ010000119.1:3385-7484 GCA_964501015.1 uncultured Roseivirgaceae bacterium
GTTCAACCGAACTCATCGGATATTGGAAATGGACATCAACCTGCGGAGGGTTTGCAGGATGCGTGTATCCTTCACAAAACAACAGTCAGAAATTGATCATACAGGAAACTACAATGCGAATAATTACAAATGGCGAAACAACCTTTTCAAAAGAATATTCAATTACCAGTGTAGTCGAATCTAACAATTCAATCGAATACACAATACAATTTGAGGATAGCGAATCCTGGACAATGGAAGTTTTAAATAAGGATATGACCATCCATCATAATTCGGTGATTACTTCCATTTATGAAAGGCTGTTATGAAACTGCCGTGCACAACATTAACGTTTTTAATGATAACTATTCGTGAAGGTGACTAATTCACCGATTCTTTGACCTCCAATATGCTAGTAGCACTACCTACTTCACCACTTGGGGTGATTCCTTCTATCACTACTTTATATGTGCCCGGTACATCAGACGTGTAAAATTCCACCTGCGCCTGGCCATCAGTGGTAGCACTGAATCGTGGACTCCAGAAGAGCATTGTCCGATGATCTGGTAATCGGCTTTCCCGCTTCTCCCGGTTTCCATAAACAGGTGTATAAAATTCACGCTGTTCCTGAAGTCCTTCATAATCCAACACCAAAGCTCTAGGATTAAGCTGAAAGCTATTTAAATCTCCCGTATACGTTGAGTAACTTACAATACCATCAAATGTTAACGGTCCCAAATACCATCTTCTTTGTAAAACCTCCAGTTTGCGGATGATTAACGGATCGATCTTCATTATTTCATCTTCGTTAAACAGTGGCACGCCATCCAGCAATACCAATGGTGACTCACGGAAAACACTTTTATGCACATTATCCAATACCAGAAACTGAAATCCATCCCTCCGTTTTCGTACCAATACACCTGGTACATATTCGCGCATCACCTCCTCCATTACCGGGAAACGGGTATAGTCGTCCAGGTGATAAACGGCATCGGCTATTCCGTAAAAGGCGCGGCTACGCTCTGATGTTCCGGCTACTGAATCCATTGCATAGATATCGGAAATCTGCATGGATATACTTCGCTCCAGGATATGATCCTTTAGTGTTGCGGTAAGCACCAGTGGTCTTATCACTTGCGAATCATAGGCTGCTGAAAAAGGAGAATCAATGCTGATCTGAAGTGTACTATCTGCGGAAGGATGAGTTTGTACAACTACCTTTCGCTTGTTCGTAAACTCCCTGACTTCGTAAAACACCTCCCCTTTTTCAGTACTGGTATAGGGATAGAGGCTAATTGATTTTCCCGGGGCCGATAAGTACGTTAACACTTTCGCAGCCGGAGATCCGTCCGCTTGTATAATTTTTCCCCTCAGGATATGACCATTGTTTTCCGGCACAAATGCCTTTTCCGATTTGGTTGTCAACTCGCTCCACCGGAATCTTCGCCAGCCATGCGTGAGCATCAGGTTATCGATGGCCTGCTTTGTTTCCTTTGACGAATCAAAATAATATTCCGGTGATTCAATATCTCCCTTTAACTCCGAAGTCAGCCATAAAGTAGTAACAATATTTTGCCCCGATTGCGGAAAGGAGTCAAGCTTGTATACCGAAACAGAGAGATCAGCTCTCGAATACTTCTGCCCTGCCATAGCAGACACGTTTAATTTTACAGGCCTTCGGACGCCATATAGCTTTTGATTTGGTTCTACCTGCAGGTTCAATTGGTTTTCAGGCCTTTTGAAGTACAGGCGTTCACAAACGGGTTTCATAGCCTGATTAAAAATGGTTATACAGGATATCCCGTCCAGTAAGTCATCACGGTTTACCAACACAACTCCACTCCCTTTAAAAAGTGGATTAAACAAAGCATGTGTAATCCTGTTTCGTGCATGAATAACGAGATACGCTCCACTGATTGAAGTCGACCGCTCACTTACCTGGGTAAGGGAAATAATTACCTGATTATCAAGTGTATCGGTAACCTTAATGCCATATCCCTCCTCTTGTGCAGTCGGAATTGTAAAGGTCTTAACAAGTCCTTTACTATCGGTAATAACAGCGGTATAGATATTTCCGGTGCGTGGCGTAAATTCAAAGTTTCCGATACCAAACCGCAGCGGAGCGAAAGTTGTAATCGTATCCTTTTGCTGATCAAGTAGCACGCCTTTAAATTCAATTCCTATATCGTTAGTATTCATCACGCGAAAAGCAACTTTACCTGATACGCCTGCGATAAGATTTCCTCCCTCCGGGAAAAATTGAGCCTGAAATCCGGAAGCTTGAGATTTATCTTCACTTTCATGGGCACGGAACGGATTCACTATAGAAACGGCCTGGTGAAAATAAAATGCAGGATCATAATTCTTCATCCAGTTTGTATAGGCGCGGATACGGTAGTTATCACTGCTTAGAGTTGCTGGCAGAAAAAGTACACCATTTCCCGCACCTTCACGCACGGCTACTTTACTCTCCAGTACCGTTGTATTGGTCCGGTCAAGTACTTCAATGTATACTACCGTACTGACAGCAGACGGTTTATGGAAACTTCCGTCTACCAGGAAAACACTGAAATGCATAGTTTCACCCGTCAGGTAAGAAGGGCGGTCAAGATGAAGGTATACTTTCTCCTGGTAGTTGGTTTCACGATAAGCGTTAAACTCTTTCAACAGCATTTCAAGTTGTATTTGTTGGGCAAATAACGAACCATGGAATACCTGCACCCAGATGAGTACAAAAACAAGTGATGCTAAAGGCTTACTCTGTAATTGTTTCATTCCCAAAAAGATGGTTTAGTAGTTACGCCTCCCTGTACCCGGCAATCGGCACAAAACAATCGTGTGTATAAATACTCAACAATGGCTTCACTGTTTTCAGATGTGAGGCCAGACAATAAGACCAAGCTTGCATTTGCGCCCACGCCACCCGCATCTGCCACTGCAACTGTATCCAGCGTACAGGAACCAATATTACGCATCGTCTTTAGTGCATCCGGTAAATCATCACTACTTATAAACAACCTTTGTTGCTTCACTTCACCTGCATCAAAGTATCCCAGAACAGGTTCATTCTCGTCACTGATGTTCTCAATATTACCGGTTACCTGCCCGGGCTGAGGATCAAACAAACTGCCTAGATTTTCAGTTGTTTTTTGAAGGCTTATCCAATAGTCATATGCCTGGCGGGTAAGCGCACGTTGCTTCACCAGTATGCTATACTTAATGGTTAATTCCTGAGCCCCTTTTGGAATATACCTAACCGCAAACTTGCTGATGACATCAGCATTGAGCCGTTCAGATGACCCGATAATAATTTTGGTAGAGGGTAATGTTTTCCAGCATTGAAAGATTATCTCTTCAGGTGTCCGGTCCAATACCATATCATTTTCATACTTAACAGATGAATAAAAGGCTGCCTGGTACTGGTATGTTTCCTCATACGTCCACAAATAATAGCGCGAATTTCCGGTGTCATCGTGGGTGTTCACTTGCACTTCAATCCCATCCTGTAGAGCAGTCGGTGCCCACGTTACACTGTCAATTGGTGGTGTTGATTTTACTGGTATAAAGGCAGACCGATACTCTCTGGCATTGGACCTCCTGATATAAATTCGATATTCCTTTAAGGGATCGACAATCAAACCCGTAAGAACATACTGTCCATTTCCCTGAGCGAATAGTTGAAATTCATTCCCCGCGTTATCTTCCAGAACAACCTGATTCGCATTTTCTATAGGGAATGGATCAGTTGATGACAAAGGAATAGCCCGTGCCAGTGTTACCGTTACTGTTCCTGACGAGCTATCTAAAAAACCATCAACCACCAGAAAATCCACCTCTGCATCAATAACCGGTGGTGGGAATGGCTCGATGCATCCGAAAAGCAACACTGACCAAAGCAGCACGTGAAGAAACTTATGAAAATATCTTTTCGTCATTTTCCTCAGAATTTGAAGTTATAGGTAATCGTTGGAATGGCCTTTGCAAAAACTGAAAGTTGATACCCATTGATAGTGCCATTTTCAGCGGTAAAGAAAACTGAGTAAGCATTGTCTCTGCTGGTAAGGTTATATACAGAAAAAGTCCATGAACTGTGCGCAAGCTTTTTGATTTTATGATT
>CAZCRJ010000120.1:0-7483 GCA_964501015.1 uncultured Roseivirgaceae bacterium
GTAGAGCAGAAAAAACTTTCAGTTACAGACAAGTTGTCGAAGTTCTTTCCAGAGGCACCTGCAGACAAACAGAACATTACCATCCATCACCTGCTTACGCATTCATCCGGATTTACTGGAACATTGGGTGATGATTATGATAACGTAAATGCGCAGGAGTTTATGAAACTCGCCTTAGCTTCTCCGTTAAACGCTGTTCCGGGTGAACACTACGAATACTCCAACGTGGGGTATAGCATACTGGGCATCATCATTGAAAATGTGAGCGGCATGAACTATGAAAAATTTCTGAACTCCTATTTGTTCATCCCTGCGGGGATGAAGCGCACGGGTTACCTTATTCCAAAATTTAAAAGGGAAGAATTGGCAGTAGGGTACCGCAACGGTGCACGATGGGGGACTGCAATGGATCGGGCCTGGCTCAGTGACGGTCCGGGTTGGCACCTGCGCGCCAACGGTGGCATGCTTTCCACTGTGGGCGATATGTACAAATGGTATAAGGCACTATATTCAACTACTGTTCTTACCCAATCCTCCACCCAGCAACTGTTTTCAAAACACATGGCCGAAGATCCGGAAGGTGTAAGCCATTATGGATATGGATGGGTAGTTCAGAAATTCGGCAACACCGAATTCATCTGGCACAACGGAGGTAATGGGGTGTATAATGCCTTCATGGCGTTTGCCCCGGCTGAGAATTTATGCATCATCGTTTCCAGCAACACCAACAAAATCATCTCCGATAAAATTGCCATGCAACTGTTGCGCATCCACCGCGGACAGACACCTGATCCATTACCCAAAAGCATTGAACGTGGCGAACCTCCTTACCGGACAAACCCAGTAACCCGAACTGTATACAACCTGGTTACCGAAAAAGGAGGAGCTTTTTTTGCACAACACTATAAAGCTATGTTGAAAGAAGCCGGCTTCGATTTTGAAAACGACATGATTTTATTGGGTGTAGGGGAATTGTTGCTGGAGGAAAACAAGGTTGACGATGCGGTTCATCTGTACACCGTATACACCAAACTTTTCCCACGCATTGTGGTGGCCTGGAATCAACTAGGTCGCGCCTACCTGCAACTCGGACAAAAAGAAAGAGCGAAGGCGTGCTTTGTACAATCGATAAGCATTCGACCAGCCAATAATCCGGCTGCGGAGTTGTTGAGGGAATCAGAGAATTAGTTTTCCGATTCGATTCTTCGCTCTCGAAGAGGATTTTGCGGCTATCCGCAGTAATGCAGAGTCCCTTTTAGGATGTTGGCGAGGACATAATGCCTTAGGAATGGTCGGATGATTTACGCGTAATCGTTATAAACGGACTTCGGATAAGATACCAGAAGGATTGTTTCTCCGGGGCATCAAATTCATCCAGACCAAAGTTGATCCGGTCAGCTGGTTTGTATTTAAAGGTGCCGAATAACCGATCCCATAAAATAAAAATATCGGCATAGTTGGAGTCAGTAAACTGTTGATCGCGGTCGTGGTGAACCTTATGAAGGTTGGGCGTTGTAATAACAATTCCGACAGTTTTATCCAGCCAGACAGGGAAGCGCAGGTTGCTGTGTTCAAGAATCAGAAATGGTATCAGCACCAACGTATACAATCCAAGCGCCAGTGGATGTAGACCAAAAATAGCAGTGGCTACCAGGTCAGAAACGCCAAACCAAAACAAAACTTCAAGCGGATGTCCACGAAAGTTGGTGCTGGAATCCATTGTGGTGTCGCTGTGATGCACCCGGTGAAAGCGCCAAACAAGGGGTATGCGGTGTGCCATACGGTGAAACCAATAGGCGGTTAGATCGTACAAAATCAGACCGGGCATCAGAACTGCCCAAACCGGAATGTCAACCAGATGCAACAAGCCGATTTTATTGTCATGTAGCCATTCGATGGAAAACACCACCACCGATGCCCAGAAAATATTGATAACAAAAAGCAGCACCTGAAACAATACATTATGACCTAAATGTTGTGTACGGCTGCTAAACCTGAATTGTGTGCTCAGCACCTGTTCCAAAGTAAAGAACACAACGAACAAGCCAATCAGAATATACGTGGTGTTTAGATTAACCAGAGTCTCAAGTAGTTCCATACAATAGTTTTTGAAAGATACCGATTGTTCTGATTATACAACATCGTTAATATCCGAAATATCCTACACCACGCGCCATCAATCTTTATCAGCCTGGTAATTTGATAAGTCTCTTTCGGTAAAACGTATCACACGCAAAATGCCCCGTGTTTCCGCACGGTCCGGGAATTTTTTCAAAGCCGTTTTTCGCGTAAAGTCGCATGGCATTCGTCATGGTGTTGAAAGTTTCCAGATAACACCAGGTATACCCGATTTCTTTTGCCGCGCGCAGGCATTCGTCCAGTACTTTTTGTCCATAGCCCTTGCCACGACCTTCCGGTAAGAAATACATTTTCTTTAGCTCACACGTAGCTTCATCGCCCCCTTCCAACGGAGCCACACCGCCTCCTCCAACAATCACACCGCCCACCTCACACACAAAATAGGCACAGCGCTTTTGGGTATAGGCAGCATACATGTTCTCTACTTCGTTATCGTGAATGGCAAAGCCTTGTCCACTGGCACCAAACTCGGGCATTACCGTGCGAATAATATTGGCTACCTGTGCATTGTCCTGCGGATTGATTAGTCGAATCGTCATTCGTGTAAAAGTTATACTGAGCGCAGGCAATTTACGCTATCTTGAATTCAAAAATAATATCGCTATGCGCAACATCTTTTTTTTATTTCTTGCCTGCTTACTCACGTTAGGGGCCACTGCACAAACCCTCGGTGAACTTACGGTTGAAAAAATTATGCGTGACCCGAAGTGGATCGGCACCGCTCCTTCCAACATCCGTTGGTCGCACGATAACAAGACCATTTACTTCAATTGGAACCCCGAGAAAAACCAAGGTGACTCCCTCTACAAAATCACGCTTCAAAACCGCACTCCACAAAAAGTATCAAAGGCAGAACGTTTGACCCTGCCCTCATTTTCGGGAGCGTACAATAAAGTTCTTACGAAAATGGTATACGAAAAGAACGGAGACATTTTTCTGCTGGATATGTCAACGAATAAATCCATTCAAATTACCAATACTACCGTTCGCGAAAGCAATCCCAATTTTTCCGGTGACGAGAAACGAATTATATATTCACAGGATCAGAATCTTTTTGCTTGGGAAATCGCTACCGGTAACGTTTCGCAACTCACCGATTTCAAACGTGGAAGAAAACCATCCGCTCCTGTAGAAACCGAACAACAGAAATGGCTGAGGCAAGATCAGCTGGCGTACATCCAGGTATTGAAAGAGCGTAAAGAAAAACGTGATGCCACGACCAGCCATCGTAAAACCGAAGAACCCAAACGCCCGAAAGAAATCTACCTCGAAGAAAAATTGCTTAGTCAGGCACAGCTTAGTCCCGATGGGAACTTTGTTACGTTCGCACTCAGTAAAAATGCCAACGCTAAAGCCACTATTGTTCCCAGTTATGTGACAGAAAGTGGCTTTACGGAAGACTTAAACACACGTACAAAAGTAGGTGCCCCACTAAACACGCAGGAGTTTTTTGTGTACGACATCAAACGCGATACTGTGTTCCAGGTAAAAACCGATGACATTCCTGGCATCAACGATGTCCCCGCTTATCTAGCCGGTGCGATAAAGGAAGAAGGCAAAGACAAAAAACCACAAGCCAGGGCTGTTTCGTTTTTCGGACCTGTCTATTCCGATGATGGAAAATATGCTGTTGTTCAACTGCGTGCTGCCGACAATAAAGACCGGTGGATTATGCTGCTGGATGTTGCCACACAAAAACTCTCGCTAGTCGACCGCCAGCATGACGATGCCTGGGTAGGTGGGCCTGGAGGATTTAGTTTAGGATGGATTACCAACTCCGAACTTTATTTTGCGTCAGAAGAAACCGGGTATGCCCACCTCTACACCTACAACGTAGCCAACAAATCAAAACGAGCGCTTACTTCAGGTAAGTATGAAGTGCAGCAGATTACACTTTCGCGCGATAAGAAAAACTTCTACCTCACCACCAACGAAGTCCATCCGGGAGAAAAACATTTCTATAAACTGCCGGTAGCTGGCATCAAAGCCGAGCGTTTAACCACCATGACTGGAGCACACGAGGTCAGTCTTTCTCCTGATGAAAAAATGATTGCCTTCCGGTATTCGTACAGCAACAAACCGTGGGAATTATATCTCCAGGAAAATAAAGTAAACGCGAAGCCACAACAAATCACCAACTCATTAACGGATGAATTCAAATCCTATTCGTGGCGCGATCCTGTCGTAACAACCTTTAACGCCCGCGATGGCGAAGCTGTATATACCCGCTTGTACAAACCGGCTAACCCCAATGGCGCGGCTGTAATTTTTGTACATGGCGCAGGGTATTTGCAAAACGCACATAAATGGTGGAGCAGCTATTTCCGTGAATACATGTTTCACAATTTACTGGCCGATAAAGGATATACCGTTATCGATCTTGACTACCGTGCCAGCGCAGGGTATGGCCGCGACTGGCGTACCGGTATTTATCAATTCATGGGCGGCAAGGACTTAACCGATAATGTTGATGGCGCTGCCTGGCTGGTGAAGGAGCACGGCATTGACCCAAAACGTATTGGCGTTTACGGTGGATCGTATGGAGGCTTCATTACGCTGATGGGAATGTTCACAACACCCGATGTATTTGCTGCCGGTGCAGCCCTTCGTCCGGTTACCGACTGGGCGCATTATAATCATGGGTATACATCCAACATTCTAAATGTTCCGTATACCGACAGTCTCGCATATGCGAAAAGTTCTCCCATCTATCATGCGGAAGGATTAAAAGGTGCGTTATTGATTTGTCATGGAATGATTGATGTGAACGTACATTTTCAGGATGTGGTACGTTTATCACAACGCCTGATTGAGTTGGGAAAAGATAACTGGGAACTGGCGGTATATCCGCTGGAAGATCATGGCTTTGTAGAGCCCAGCAGCTGGACGGATGAGTATAAACGAATAATGAAGTTGTACGAAGATAACCTTCGGTAAATACACATTAAATACATTTGGGTTTGTGGAGACATAAACCCAGGTTATTAGACTGCGTAGTTCTGTACACAATCACTAGTGAATAAGCAAAACATTTGTTTCACTTTTTATACACCCACTTCCCATTCACCAATGTGCCCAGCACAGCAGATGAGTCAGCGGTGTAGACAAGCGCCTGGAGTGCGTGATTCATTCCTGCCTGCTGAAGCAGTGGTGCTTCCGCTGAATAGACTACAGCATCCAATGGTTGCCCCACCTGGAAATAATCTGTTGGTACGGTGTTCCCCATCGCCCTCCTCCCCGACTGGATTGTTTTATGAATCAAGGTTGTTGCGCCATCATCAAAAGTATTGCGCTTATGCGTGGTGAAGCGCTGGGCATAATCAAGCCAGCGCAGATCTTCCAAAGGATTTAAACTGATATGACTGTCGGTACCAATAGACCAGCTTCCACCATGATGGTAATACTCTGATAATCGGAAAATACCATCGCCAAGATTTCCTTCAGTTCCCGGACAAAGCACGGCATGCGCACGACTTCTGGCAAGTGCCTCCACTTCGTAATCATTCATGTGGGTACAGTGTACGATATGAAAGTGTTCATTGAGTGGAAGATTTTCTAATAGCCATTCAATAGGTCGCTTCTTCCAGTGCTTCAGGCAGTCATCCACTTCTTTCAGTTGTTCTGCGGCATGAAGATGAAAAGGAATTCCCTTGGGGCCTTCTTCATAGGCCTTGCGTATATCCGCAGCATTAACTGCCCGTAAGGAGTGAACGCCAAATCCGAGCATTGCGTTGGCATACATCGTAACTGCGTGTGCCGTATCATCCAGTAAATGAAAATATTGATCTATGGTTTTGGATATGAACCTTCGCTGTCGGGGTTGTGGTTCCTGATCAAAGCCACCTTTCTGATAAAAAACCGGGACGAGTGTAATTTTTATCCCTGCCGCTGTTGCAGCAGCAAGCAGGCGTTCGCCCATCTCTGCCAGGTTATTATATGGGTTTCCGTTTTTGTCATGATGGAGATAATGAAACTCCGCCACATGGGTGTATCCATTCCGCAGCATTTCCTTGTAGCATGCCACAGCCACCCGTTCCATTTCCTCCGGGTTCATACTCAACGCACATTCGTACATGGCTTCGCGCCAGCTCCAGAAATCATCGTTGGTATTTGGCTTATGTTTTTCTGCCATGCCAGCCATGCCAAATTGAAACGCATGAGAATGGGCATTTTGAAAACCGGGAAGGGCAAATCCATTAATGTATTCAATGACAATAGCATCTTCGGGAGGCATTGCAGAAAGCGATTGGATTATGCCGTGTTGATCGGTGTTAACATAACAATTTTGCAACCAGCCTTCTTGCTGTAAAAGGTATTTAAATTGGAAGTTCATTTAGTGATCAGGAAATTCAAACAGGTATTCCGGTTTAAAGGCGATGTTGAATTCATTGAGCAGCTCAATATATTCCTCACGAAATGAAATCACGCTATGATGCTCTGGCTGATTCAAGATATAATTCACAACATTATTTAGGTGCATATTGCTGTATGAAAACACACCATATCCTTCCTGCCACTGAAATTTCCCGGTAACCCATTTCTTTTCGTTGATAAACCGTGAACTGTTTGCTTTTATATCGCGAACAAGATCTGATATGCGAACATCTGGTTTAATGCTAACTAAAATATGAATATGGTCAGGCATGCAGTATATGGCATATAATTTTTGGTTGAGATTAGAGATGATCCCTGTTATGTATTTCTCCAACTCGTTCCGGTTTTTTTCATGAATAAGATTTAGCCGGCCTTTTACAGCAAATACAATTTGAATATACAATTGAGAATACGTGTTTGGCATAACGAATTGGAATCATGAAGATACAAATATATTACTATGAGGAGGACAGTGTTTGATAAAACAAGATGTCGCTCCTACGGAGCTCCTTCAAACTATTCCATATTTTTCTAATAAGATTCCGCTCCTATGGAGCTTGGCTTATGATAGGCGATATCTCATTTGATGAGAAAATCCGAGCCTTGGAGGGGGTGACATTTCATTAGGTCTAACAAAAAAAATCATAAGCCCCGGAGGGGGTAACACTTCACTAGTCAATAGACCACATAAACACAAGCCCCAGCGGGGCGATATCTCGTTCGATGAGAAAATCCGAGCCCCGCACAGGGTGATATTTAGATCTAACACAAAAAAATCACAAGCCCCGGAGGGGCGTCATCTCACTAATCCAAAGACCATCTAAACACAAGCCCCAGCGGGGCGATATCTCATTCGATGAGAAAATCCGAGCCCCGCACGAAGTGACATTTCACCAGGTCAAATACAATAAATCATAAGCCCCGGAGGGGCGTCATCTCACTAATCCAAAGACCACATAAACACAAGCCC
>CAZCRJ010000121.1:0-7471 GCA_964501015.1 uncultured Roseivirgaceae bacterium
AGCAGTCTGGAAATAGCGAAAGTCAACATTCCAGTGGCCATTCTCATTTGGTTAATGATTTATCCCATGATGCTCCAGATTGATTTCACCAGCATTAAAAAAGTAGGTGAAAAACCGCGCGGTGTTATATGGACCGTGGTTATCAACTGGCTGATCAAACCGTTTACGATGGCGTTTTTTGCTTGGATATTTTTCACCAAAATTTATGCGGCCTGGATTGATCCTGCATTAGCAGGTGAATACATAGCCGGTGCCATCCTGCTTGGTGCCGCTCCCTGTACGGCTATGGTTTTTGTTTGGTCTTACTTATCGGATGGTGACCCTAATTATACGCTTGTTCAGGTCTCGGTCAATGACTTGATTATTCTGGTGGCCTTTATTCCCATTGTTGGTTTATTGCTGGGGATTACCGATATCGTTATTCCTTATGAAACGCTGGTGGCCAGTGTTTTAATTTTTGTGGTGATTCCCCTGGTAGCGGGTGTTATTACCCAACGTATTCTTATAAAATCAAAAGGAGAAGAGTGGTTCAAAAAAGAATTTCTTCCGAAACTAAAACCGGTCAGTATTATTGCTTTGCTGGTTACACTGATTTTCCTTTTTGCTTTTCAGGGGCAGAACATTCTCAACAATCCGTTGATAATTTTATTAGCTGCAATACCCTTAGTCATCCAAACGTACTTTATTTTCTTTATCGCGTGGTATGGAGGGAAAAAACTAAATCTTGCTTATCCGGTTTGTGCCCCAGCTGCTATGATCGGTGCAAGCAATTTCTTTGAATTAGCGGTAGCTGTTGCAATTTCTCTTTTTGGCTTACAATCACCTGCTGCTTTGGTAACCGTTGTAGGTGTGTTGGTTGAAGTTCCTGTTATGTTGTCGTTAGTTGCCTTTGCTAACAAACAACGATATTAATACAGGGCGGCAAAAAAATCATACTAAACCTAGCGTTTGTAAAATGATGCTATGGCCTTATCCAAATCAGAATACGTATAGGAAAATCCTGTTTGTTGAATTTTTTCAGAAGATACTTTACTACCATATAAGACAAGGTCTGCCATTTCGCCCAGCATAAGTTTTAAAACAAATCCGGGTACGGAAGGAAGCAGTAGCGGTCGATGCAGTGCTTTTGCTATTGCCTTGGTTACTTCCCTGTTCGTTGCCGGAGTTGGGGTAACGGCATTGTACGCGCCATGCATGGTCTCTTGTTCCACTGCATGAATAAACATACGGCAAAGATCTTCAATGTGGATCCAGCTCATAAATTGTTTTCCTGAACCCAGTGGTGCGCCAACGCCCCAGCGAACCGGTTGTGCAATCTCCTTTAATGCTCCTCCTTCTGCACTCAGCACAATTCCAATTCTGATCTTAACAGTGCGGATGTTCAGCCTTTCGATTTTATCCACCTCATGTTCCCATTGCTTCACCACATCGGCAAGAAACCCTTCCCCGGAATTACTCTCTTCAGTAAACACTTCATCACCAGGAGAAAATCCATAATAGCCAATCGCGGATGCCGATACAAAAGTTTTAACTGATGTCTGTGTTTTGCTGAGTGAATCGTACAATAATGCAGTTGATTTTGTTCTGCTTTCCAGAATTTCCTGTTTCCGTTTATACGTCCAAGGTTTATCAGCAATACCTGCACCCGCCAGGTGGACAATGGTATCTACGCCATTCAGTGCACCATCTTCAATAAATCCTTTATTTATATCCCATATTAACGATTGAACTGGTCCTTTCTTCTTTGTGCGACCTAAATGCCGCACATTATATCCTCTATTTACCAACAAGGTGGTGAGGGAAGTGCCTACAAGTCCTGAGGCGCCTGTGAGGAGTATTGTTTTTGGAATCAATTTTGTTGCGTTAGTTTTACATCACTTAATACTACAACATGAATATTACTAAAAAGTTTGTTTTCCTTTTTTCAGTTGCCCTAACTTCTGCTGCCTTTGCACAGACCGTTAAGGTAAACAAAGAATCCTCACGGGTAAAAGGTGAAAATGTAGATGGTTACGCTGTTGAACTGGAAGGCAGCGTTGATGATGTAACCTCCGCCTTTAGTAAGTATATCAAAAGTTTTGCAAAACTTAAGCTTGCGGCCAACCCCATGACGACATCAGAATTGGTTCTTGGTGGAATCTCCTACAAAAGTCCGGTATACGCCAAAGTGAATGAAAAGGGACAAGGCGCAGAAGCCTGGATGGGGCTGAAAGCAAGTGAGTGGAACGATGAAGAAGATGCCGCAAAAGTGATGAAAGAATTAGACAGGATTATGTATGATTTTGGTATTAAATATTACAAGGACAAAATCCAGGTTCAGATTGATGAATCTACACGAGCACTTCAAGCTGTTGAAAAACAGCAGCAGCGTTTACTTACTGACAATAAAAACCTGAATGTAAAACTGGAGAATAACGCCAAGGAAAAAATTGCGTTGGAGAAATCTTTAGAAAACAACAAACTCCTGAATCTAAGTCTGCTTACACAACTTGACCAAAATGTGAAGAGTCAGGATTCGGTTGCCGTAGTAGCCGAACAAATAAAAAAAGTGATGGAGATGCACAAAGAGAAGCAGAAGAAAGTGAATTAGTCTCCTTTAGTTCATGGAATCCAATCGGCCAGAACCAGCCAATTCACGGGCCTCCTCTAAAAAACGCCATTTCGAATTTTCTGTGTAGTCCCAGCGATTCCTTATGGTATCATAATACACATCCTCATTAGGAACGTAAACCAAACCCTTATTGCCAAAGTATTCATCTACGTTACCAGAGGTAATCATTTCCTTAAAAAGTACCTGTCCTTTTGCTTCCAGTTCATCCCTCGTACATCGGGGTGTTTGATACAATAAATTCATCAGCTGTATTTTCCCGGAGATAGGATCGCGTTTAATATATCCCCCGAATGCGCGGTAGTGCTCATACAAACTTGCTTTATCCTGGTACTCATAGGTAAAAAATTCAACGGTATCGGATTTTACATAATACCGTATTTTACCCTCAGTTAGGCCAACATAATTTTTATAAAATGTTCTGTTCTTCATGTCAAAGCGTTCTTCGAACGTCATTGCATCCGGCTTCTTAACAACATAGGGAGCTACCTGAAACAGTAATGAATCATAATTCTTACGCGACAACGCTTTTCCCGCTTCAATAGATTTTGATTTTGTACAACCCGACAGTGCCATAAGCACCACAACTATACATACTAAGAATATTTTCATAATGACAACTTTCGTACTGATCAATACTGTAAAAGTAGAAGAGCCCGGGGAAAACCGGGCTCTTCTCAAGAATTTAAATTATACCAATCTATTAATACTCTGCATTGTTAGGATCAAGATTAATCCAACCTGCACTGAAATTCCAGCCTGCGCCAGGAGCTGTCCCCCATGCGCCATAGACTGGTTCAGCGGTGAAAAATCCATCCGCATTACTTCCGGCAGGTATTGCAGGAGCGCCAGTCAGGTAAGGGCTTGTTGCAGCCTGATTAATTGGTAAGGATGTAAAGCTATATACACTGCCAGAAGGATAAGGACCAAAAATCGTAGTTACATCTGATTCCAATGTGTTATCGGCATCAAATGTTGCAGGTGCGTTAGCTCCTGAAGCTGCTTGTGTTGTATTTTTTGCAAACACATTATTAAGTATAGATGATCCTGCTGTAGCAAAGTTTGCTGAGTTAGGGAAACCAGTAACAATAGAGTTATACAGTTCAAGTTGGTTGAACGAATTAATCTCAACTGCTGCACGGTAGAAACCATCAATTTGGTTAGCGGCTCTGAACATTAGAGGACCCCAAACGGTAAAGTTTACAAAAACAGGCTTAGAGTGACGTGATACACCGCCAACCGTTGGAGGTGTTGCCGCTGAGTTACTGGATGATTCAAATGCACGTGATCCGGAAATATCAGCAATGGTTGCCTCACGGATAATTGCTCCGTATTGCACACGACCGATATAGCCTCTATCGCTATCGAAATCATCATCCAATGTTGAATAAGCAATAAGGTATTTATGATCGTTTGATCCCCCAAACCACTCGTATGCATCATCATTAGCATAGCTTACAACGATATGATCAATCACTGTGGCAGAGCCAACAGAACCCATTGTCAAACTGTTCAATTCATTATCCTGAGAAAGATCTATTCCGGCAAATTCAATACGTGCATATTGCAGTTTCCCAGAGTCATCATTTCCAATAGCACTTCCTGCACCAGGTCCATACAAACCATCGTCTGATGTTCCACCACCTGCAAGACCTTCAATAAGGGCGTTAGCACCATTACTGTTATAGTCTTTGCCAAGAATTACCACGCCACCCCAATCACCACGGTTACGGAAGCCCTTTGGCGCATTAGATGTAAATACAATTGGATTACTTGCCGTACCCACTGCATTCAATTTACCTCCTCTGTTCACTACTAAAGTACCTTCTGTTTGCTTTTCACCAAGAACAACAGTTCCAGGCGCAATGGTTAGTGTAATACCCGTAGGAACAACTACTTTGCCACGTAACAAATATCGATTAGCAGCAACCCAGTTATTATTGGAGGCACTAATATTCCCCTCAACAATAACTACAGGCTTTGGATCACCAACAGTAATGGTAACAGTAGCAGGAAGTGAATTCAGACTTTCCTTATCAACAGCTGTAACCACAATCAGAATTGTGGATCCAATAACTGCATTTGCTGGGATTGTATAGTTAACGGTTACGGTTTGAGTAGACGTCCCATCCAAGGTAACACTAGGGATTGTTGCCCCTGAAAACACTAAAAGTTGTCCGCCATTTGGAGCTGTAACTGCTGCCTCAAAGGAAATAGATGCGCCAGGTATATTTTGAATGGTGGCGGGTGAAACACTTACTGTGGGCGAAGCACCCAGTTCATCATCGCTGCATGACGCGATAACGAAGCTTAGTGAAGCGAGGGCAAAAACGCTCGCCAGAATTGACAGAATTGAATTTCTTTTCATGATGTATAAGTTAAGTTGAAATCGGCCGCAAGGTATACTGCAGGGGTAAATCATGGGTTAACCATTTGTTAGGGAATTGTTACGAAGCGCCAGAAAAAGGCTGCTATAAAGAATTAAAATAAACAATTATTTAACCCTGAATTCATGTAGGTAGAATGCACCAAACTACTCCCTGCACATCACAAAACGGAGCAATTAATTCGCATTATACATTGTCGCACCGCTTATAAGGGTATGGTACTTTTAGAACTTAAATCCAAGTCCTACAGTAAACAACTGACCATTGCGTGTACCCCGAATTACCTTATTAGTGCTCACGTCCGACACATCGTTGTTAAGATCCGGATCTTCACGCAACTCCCATTTAGCATTCAGCAGATCACTAATTCCAAAACGCAGTTCAAGGTTTTTCCCGATGGTCTTCGCAATGTTCAGATCAACCATGTGGCGTGGTATTTCCCACCAGGTAGGAAATTGTGTGTTACCAACAAATGTTATCCGCTTTCCGAATACATTGTACTGAAGGTTCGCCTGCAATCCCTTTTCAGTGTCCTCATAATAATATCCAACATTCACTATGTATGGTGACTGTCCTTGCATAGGACGCTTCTGAAGTTCAAGATCATCGGCAAGATCACTAACCTGTATGCGGTTATAAATCAAAGATGCATTGAAAACCAAAAACGAGTGATTCAGAAAGCGACTGGAAGAAGTATACGCTAAAGCTTTACGCACTTCTACTTCCGCGCCTGCAGTATAGGCTTCTTTAGCATTGGTATACAGAAGTGCAGGGTTGTCTGTTCCGGTACGGATTACTGTTTCGATCGGGTTCAGAAAATATTTACCAAAACCACCAATCGCTATAAACTCAGTAGGTGTTGGATAATATTCCCAACGGAAGTCGACATTGTGGATATCAGAAATCTTTAATGTCTGGTTTCCTACTATATCAATTGCATATTGAAAATCATAGTAACTGAATTCGGCTAATTCTCTGAACTCAGGACGGTTTACTGTTTTACTATAGGCTAAACGAAGGAGTGCTGACGGAGTAAGATTATAGCTTGCGTTAAGAAAAGGCAATACACTGACGATTGTATTATCAACCGAGGTTGCGCCAACACCGGGAGCAGACTGAAGTTGCTGACGGTTATATTCTGTTCTCAATCCTGCCACAACGCGTATCTTATCTGAGAATGGCATATCCAAACTTACATATCCCGCTGCCAACAAATTCTCTGCTGTGTAGGAATCTTGTGGGCGCTGGCGCTCGTCAATAAAGTGACCGCCATTGTAGGCTACGTTTGCGGGATCAAAAATTCTATCATAAGGTTGTGAAGCAATATCCTGATTGAAACCATCGCGGGCTACGTGAGCAATTGTGCGGGTCTGGAAACTTCTGTCTTTTAGTTCAAGCCAATATCCAGCCTTCAGTTGAAAAGGATCACGTCCATCAGGCGCATTAAATGAATAATCAAGGTCTATTCGGTTGGTTAAACTTGTCTCGTTCAAGTCCTGATAAAACCTGGCAGAATTTACAGCACTAACACTACTGTTAACATTTACAACAAACGGCACATCTTCAGCAGATCCTTGTAACCTTGCGGTTGTTAACCTTCTCCAGTCAGGTTCTTCGCGGTTGATAGTCGTATACCCCGCAAGCCAGGTGAGGTTAAGCTTATTAGGACTTAATTCATGCTTGCCTTCCAACTGGCCCATATAGGTAGATCTTCCAACATAGCGATAAGAGTAGTTTCTGTAATTCTGCTGACGAAATGAATTATCACCATTACGGATGATTGTTTCATTGGTGCCTATATTGTTAAACAGGTTACGAAACTCAATCTTGTTTCGGTTATTAATCACTAAGGCCCAGTTGCTGAGTAGCCCCAGACGAACATTATTGCTTAACTGATCATCTTTATAGGTAAAGAATTCTTCGCTTGAGAAATCATCTTCATAATTATAATACCGGTTAAACGAAGCATCATTATATTGATTGGCATTGCTGTACGTAACACCATTAATGGTACTTAATTTGGCTCTGCCAAGGGAGAACGATTTACCGAAATTCAAATTGAATCGAAAGTCAGGTAAAACATTGATTTCTTCCAGACCCCAGGTATTATTCCATTTTCTGCTTTCAATTTCAATTAGGTTTGGATTGAAGCCGAGCGCACCATAATTAGAAGGAGCATTTTTCGGCAAGCTTCTCGCGCCTCCATCAAAACCCAGCCATTCTGTAGATGATCTTTCCTGGCTCATGCGGCTTGTCATGGTTGTATTTCTGCGGTAGCCCATAGAAAGGGCACCGTTAATAAACGGCTCGTCAACAACATTCTTGGTTGTAATCTGTACAACTGCACCGGCAAAATCACCAGGTAACCAGGCGGCACCAGTTTTATACACAAGGATCTGATCAATTAGTCCGCTGGGAAGTACATCAAATGAAAATGCGCGACTGTCAGTTTCTGAACTGGGAGCGAATACACCAT
>CAZCRJ010000122.1:0-7453 GCA_964501015.1 uncultured Roseivirgaceae bacterium
AAATAGTTGCTGTGTTCGTTATGCGATCCGCACATCACGGAAACACGTTGCTTGTTATCAATACAAAAAGTCAGCGCTTTGTTGAAATCAGTATCGGTAGCCTCCTTGTTGGGATGGATCGGGCTGGCATAGCCCATTTTCGCAGCACGCTCGCGCTCCTTTTCCATGTAGGCACCGCGTACCAGTTTCGCCCCGAAATAAATGTTGTTCATCACGGCCTCATGAAAATGATCGCGCATGTTGGTTAGCGCTTCCGTGCGGTATAATTGGTACGTGTTATAAACGATAGCTCGCGCTCCATTATATTTCTTCATCATGTCCAACACAATGCGGTCTATCGGATCCTGATACCAGGAATCTTCCGCATCAATCATTATGGGAATGTTGTACTCAAATCCTTTAGCACATATACGGTCAATACGATTTACGATGCGGTCAAAGGCAGCTTTGTCTTCATTTGTCAGCGGTTCTTTCGCCTGAATTTTTTCCAGCAATGCAGCCGATGCCAAACCAGTAGGCTTAAATACACAAAACGGAATGTTCGATGTTGTATGCGCTTTCTCAATGGTACGTAAAGTTTCCAGTGCGGTCTCTTCGAAACCCTCTTCGGTTTTTCCTCCTTCAACAGAATAATCGAGAATGGCCCCTACATGGAATTTCTCCAGCACCTGTATGGCTTGCTCGGCTTTATCAATGCTTTCGCCACCGCAAAAATGGTAGAATACAGTTTTTTTGATAATCCCTTCAATCGGCAACCGTAACGCCAGCCCAAGTTTTACACAGGCGATGGCGGCCGCAGAAATCCAGGGATGATTGACCAGCGAAAAGATAAGATTGGCTTTTTGCAACTCCGCCTTCGACTTGTAGGCAAAGGCTACTTCGGTGTTCTCAAACGAAATTTCAGGTGATGATTCCATAAACAGATGTGAGCCGTAAATATAGGACTCGCGTGCTGAAAATGAATACTTCTGATGTATTCCTTATCAAACAATTCTGTTGCATTTAGGGTTAAGAGAAAGACTTCCAACGTGGGGACATAACCTTATTATTCTTTACTTTTAGCACCGATGAAGACACAACCGTGGATAGCCCAATTTAAACAAGACAACCCCCTGTTTGTCATTGCCGGGCCGTGCAGTGCCGAAAGCCTGGAACAGGTACTAACTATTGCCGGGGCGCTAAAAAAAATGAACATCCACCTGATGCGGGCAGGGATATGGAAGCCCCGCACCCGCCCCAATTCCTTTGAAGGAAAGGGAGCTGAAGCACTGCCCTGGGTACAGGCGGTGAAGAAGGAAACAGGAATGGCATTCGCCACCGAAGTGGCCACTGCGGCTCATGTGGAGCTGGCCGTAGAAGCCGGTATTGATGTACTCTGGATCGGAGCACGAACAACGGTAAACCCTTTTGCTGTGCAGGAAATAGCCGATGCCGTATCGGGTACTGATAAAATTGTGCTGGTCAAAAATCCAATCAACCCTGACCTGTCGTTATGGATCGGGGCGCTTGAACGGCTATCGCGTGCAGGCATAACCAAACTAGGCGCTATACACCGTGGATTTTCATCGTTTCAAAAATCAAGGTTCCGGAATCAGCCCCTTTGGCAAATTGCCCTGGAGTTGAAAGTTCATTATCCCGACCTACCACTGATTGCTGACCCAAGTCATATTACCGGCAAGCGTGAAATGATTTTCGAGATTTCCCAGAAAGCCCTTGATCTGGATTACGATGGCCTTATGATTGAGACACATCCTGATCCCGATCATGCCCTCAGCGATGCCCAGCAACAGGTAACGCCTAATGTACTGGCTGAAATCCTGTCGCAACTACGCATCAGCGACCGCACCTCATCCAATGCACTATTTCTCAATAAGCTCGTGTCGTTGCGTGAAAAAATTGATCACCTCGATCAGGAAATTATCGAGAACCTATCTACCCGAATGAAGCTGACCGAACAGATCGGTGATTATAAAAAAGAAAATCAGGTTACGGTGTTTCAACTGGAGCGCTGGAATGATATTATGAATACCCGCCCCGAATGGGCAAGACTGGCCCACCTTAATCCTGAATTTATTTATGAGTTATATAAAATTATTCATGATGAGTCTATCCGCATCCAGACAGAAATTATGAATAAAGAATCCGAACCCGAAAACTAATGCTGCCGCATCCTATTAAACTTTCAGAAGACCCTGGTGCATACCTGAGGCTATTCATCCAAAAAAAAGGGTACACCAAAGTTGCTGTATTAACAGATGAACATACGGTAACGCATTGTTATAAACGTGTGAAGGAATATCTACCTCCGCATTACCTGATAACCGTTCAAAGTGGTGAAGAAAATAAAACACTAGCTACCTGTGATAGTATCTGGACGGAGATGTCGAACCATTTTCTCGATCGGCACTCCGTACTGATTGTTGTGGGAGGAGGAGTATTAGGCGACATGGGCGGATTTTGTGCCGCCACCTATAAGCGCGGAATCGACTTTATCCTGATACCTACAACCCTTTTGGCTATGGCCGATGCAAGCATTGGTGGAAAACTTGCTATTGATTTTAAGGGATATAAAAATCATATCGGTCTGTTTCAGGAGCCCGCATTAAACCTGATCCATCAGGATTTTTTAAAGACACTTCCGGAAAAAGAACTGCGGTCGGGATTTGCCGAGGTTATCAAACATGCCCTGATTTCCGATCGCCAATTATGGGATGAAATCCGGGCTAATACTCTTGAAAATCAACCCTGGGAAATTCTTCTTCGCCATTCTGCCGAATTCAAATCCTCGGTGGTGGCGCAGGATCCGAAAGAATCCGGGGTTCGTAAAATTTTGAATGTGGGCCATACTATAGGCCATGCGTTGGAATCATTTCGGCTTGATATGGGTAATCCAATGCTTCATGGTGAGGCAGTAGCTTTTGGACTGGTATGCGAAGCGTATATAGCCCATAAGCAGAATTTATTAAGCGAAGCAGAACGGAATGAGATTATCGCATATATCCTAAATACTTTCGGGAAAGTGATTCTGGAAGATTACTACAAAGATGAAATAGCAGGATTATGCAGGCAGGATAAGAAAAATAAAGACAATGTGATGTACATGGCCTTGCTTGACGGGATTGGCAAGGCCCGATGGGATTGTGCGGTTACTGAGGATACGATCGTTGAGTCGTTGACATTCTATCAATCACTTCAGATATAATGCGCATCGGAGTCATCAAAAGACTTGATCTCCTTTTGAATCGTGCGCTTTAAATCTTCCGCCTTTTTAGTGATAAACTCCCTGGTCTTCTTCTTCCGGTCACCGGTAAAAAGCCAGGTTGCTAACAAGGCGCTGGATACGATCCCTAAACCAATTGCTAATTTTCCTGTAGTGTTCATATACTTCCCTTAACTGATAAAACTCTTTAAATGTTACATGTCGTTTTAAATTAAATGTACTTTACCAGAACTTTGTACTCTAATTTACCAGAATTCAGTGACAACCGCAATACACATTCACAAACATTCTACCTTGTCGGGAACGGTACAGGAACTTCCCTCCTCTAAAAGCATCAGCAACCGGGCACTCATTATGAATGCTTTATGCGATGGCCAGTCAGAACTAGTAAATCTTTCCAATGCCAACGACACTGTTTTAATGAAGCGCCTACTTTCCTCTTCTGGTGAGGTTCAGGATGTTGAAGATGCCGGTACTACAATGCGGTTTCTTACTGCGTATTATGCCGTTAAAGGTCAACCGAAAACCCTTACCGGTACAGCGCGGATGAAACTCAGGCCCATTGGTATTTTAGTTGATGCACTGCGGCAATTGGGTGCTCAGATTGACTACGTTGGGCAGGATGGATTTCCTCCAGTTAGGATACGCAATTTCGCTGGTCAGAAAACCAATAGGCTTTCCATTAGGGGTGATGTAAGCAGCCAGTATATTTCTGCGCTAATGATGGTTGCTCCCGCATTACCGGATGGCCTCACACTAGTCCTGGAAGGAAAAGTAGGCAGTCGCCCATACATTGACATGACTGCCTCTCTCATGCGTAAGTTTGGCGTTGAGGTGAACGTTCAGGATAACGAACTAATCATTCCACCTCAGATATGCTCCCCTTGCCGGTACAGCATCGAATCCGATTGGTCGGCAGCGAGCTATTGGTTTGCGTTTACGGCTCTGGCAAAAAATGCCAACCTCATCTTGCCGAATATTACCTTGCGTTCGCTTCAGGGTGATCGCGTTATCGTGGATATCATGGAACAACTAGGAGTGATGGCCGAGCCCAGGGGGAATACCTTGATCCTTTCTAAAAAAGATTCCTACAACACCCTATCATGGGATTTTACCAATTGCCCCGATCTTGCACAAACTGTTGCGGTAGTGTGTGCAGCCAAGGGAGTTCACGGCACGTTTACCGGACTGGAAAGTTTGCGCATCAAAGAAACCGATCGCATTATGGCCCTTCAAAATGAATTGCAAAAAGTAGGAGCAAACCTCCATGAAGATGGAAAAGTGTGGACACTAATTCCTTCCGACCAGCTTCCGGAAAATATTCCCATGATTAACACCTACCAGGATCACCGAATGGCCATGGCCTTTGCTCCGCTTGCTGCACTGGGTGATGTTACCATTGAGCATCCGGATGTCGTGCGGAAATCGTATCCCACCTTTTGGAAAGATATGAGCAGACTAGGCTTTAGGCTACTGGAGTCCGGAGGGAATTAATGTAGGCGGAAAAGTGCAGCATACGACTTCCATACCACGAAAAAATCTCGCCATCTACACATAGTATTTTGGCTTGAGGGAACACGGATTCCAATTCGTGTCGATGCTTCTCGCGAAACGGGTAGGGTTCTGATGAAAGCATAACAATCTCCGGATTCAAGTCCTTCATGACTTCTTCAGTAAGTTCAGGGTACCGCCTCATGATGGACAGACAATTGGTGAAGCCTGCCAGGAGAAGCATTTCATTAATAAATGTTCCCGTTGCTGCACCCATCCATGGTTCTTTCCAGATCAGGTAAAGAACAGAAGTCCCTTGAAAATGCTTTACCTGGTATAATGTTTCCTGGATCTTTTTCTGTAGGCGATGTGATTCTGTTTCCCTATTGGTGATTATACCAATACCTTCCATCATCAGCAACGCATCAGACAAGGTAACAACATCACTCATCCATACCGGGTAGCATTTCTGTAATTCAAGAATACTATCCCTATCATTTTCCTCCTTATTACCGATGATCAAGTCAGGCTCCAGCGTATGAATTTTCTGAAGGTTCACATTCTTGGTGCCCCCAATAATACTTTTTGATTTCCTCCAGTGCCCAGGATGAACACAGAACTTCGTAATTCCTATAACTTCTTTTTCCAACCCAAGCGATGCCAGCAACTCGGTTTGTGATGGTACGAGCGATATAATTCGTTTCGGGGGAAATGAAACGGAAACCGGATTTCCTACCTGATCGATGAAGGTTTTGAAGCTCATGGCGTAAAAGTAAAAAGCACCTTCCAAAACCGTTAGATTTCAAAAGGTGCTTTTGCAATGAAAACGCACAGGATTCACGAAGAAAGACCCTCTCAATAAAACTTCGTGTCCCTGCGCGTATATCGTTAAGGTATACTACCTGTTAATTCGATAGATCAAAAATAGACTGCCAAAGGTGTCAGGAAGAGTCTATCCTGAAAGTATTCTTTCTGATGTAAGTTTTATGCTAAAATTTACTTAATGTAGCGGAAATCGGTTCCAGGTTTAACCTGAAGAAGCACTTCATAAATCAGCTTAATCACACTTTCCACATCATTTTTATGGACCGTTTCAACGGTAGTGTGCATGTATTTGAGTGGCAGCGAAATCAACGCAGAGGCCACTCCCTCTGACGAATAGGCAAAGGAATCAGTATCGGTGCCAGTAGAGCGGCTGACGGCCTGGCGCTGGAAAGGTATTTTTCGCTTTTCTGCCGTCTGGATTATCATTTTAAGTACATTATTCTGCACCGCAGGCCCATAACATAATACAGGACCAGTACCACATTTTATATGGCCAGTATCCTTCTTGCTATACATCGGTGAGCAGGTATCGTGGGTAACATCGGTACAAATTGCGAGATCTGGCTTCAACTTTCTGGAGATCATTTCTGCGCCCCTCAGACCAATTTCTTCCTGTACAGAATTCACTACATAAAGACAAAACGGAAGCTTTTTCTTATTTTCTTTCAGTCTTCTGGCAACCTCCGCAATCATAAACCCTCCCATCCGGTTGTCCAGCGCACGGCCTACGAGAAAGTTGGTATTCAATTCCATGAGTTCATCTTCAAACGTAATAACACATCCCACGTGCACCCCTTTAGCTTCAACCTCCTTTTTTGACTCACAGCCAATGTCAATAAAAATATTTTTAAGTGTGGGCGGTTCCTCTTTGGCAGCGTCACGCACATGAATGGCCGGCCAACCGAAGACACCTTTTACAATTCCCTTATCGGTATGAATATTAACCCGCATGGAAGGGGCAATCTGATGATCCGATCCACCATTTCGTTTCACATAAATGTATCCGTCATCCGTGATGTAGGCAACAAACCAGGAAATTTCATCAGCATGTGCTTCAATCACCACTTTATATTTTCCCTTTGGGTTGATTACGCCTACCACTGTACCGTACACATCAACCATGTACTCATCGATATAGGGTTTGACGTAATTCAACCATATCTGCTGACCAGATTGCTCAAAGCCTGTTGGCGATGCATTGTTCAGGTATTCGTATAAGAAACTTTTACTTTTCTTGTCCATAGGTATTGCGATTTAATGTTTTGATGGTATCAGGTATAATACTTCTCACGGTTTTGGTTGGAGGTCTTTTTTAATTTGCCTCCATGTTTAATTTCCATTAATTATAGTGGGATGTTTCCGTGTTTCTTTTTTGGCAATGTAGCCACTTTATTTTCGAGCATTTGAAAAGCACGGATTAATTTCTCCCGGGTCTGATCCGGGTAAATAACTTCATCAATATACCCGCGGTGTGCCGCCCTGTACGGATTGGCAAACTTCCTTGTGTACTCGTCTACTTTCTCATTCAGCTTTGCCAACGGATCAGCCGCTTCACTTATTTCCTTTTTAAAGATGATCTCTGATGCACCCTTAGCACCCATTACTGCAATTTCTGCTGTTGGCCAGGCATAGTTCATGTCGGCACCAATATGCTTTGAGTTCATTACATCATAAGCGCCTCCGTAAGCCTTTCGGGTAATTACGGTAATCCTTGGAA
This sequence comes from uncultured Roseivirgaceae bacterium, assembly GCA_964501015.1. Taxonomy (GTDB): domain Bacteria; phylum Bacteroidota; class Bacteroidia; order Cytophagales; family Cyclobacteriaceae; genus UBA2336. Next base: position 7,254 of record CAZCRJ010000122.1, read on the forward strand.
CTGTGGCTTCAGAAAAAGCATACAACAATTTCGCGCCATTGGTAATGATGGCATTCCACTCCTGGTCAGTTCCGGGTAAAAATCCAGGTACATCTTCAAGCACCAGCAAGGGAATATTAAAGCAATCACAGAATCTTACAAAGCGTGCACCTTTTACACTGGCATCAATGTCCAGTACACCGGCCAGCGATGCGGGCTGA
>CAZCRJ010000123.1:0-5389 GCA_964501015.1 uncultured Roseivirgaceae bacterium
CTGGCCAACAACAACGATATCAAACAAGCCTACACCATGTTGCAAAGCATTTATAAAGTCGATACCAACTGGCGAGAACTCACCCGAAGGTTGCCCAAGGCAGGATTGTTGCAGGTATCGGAAAAAGACCTGAAAGAGCTGCTGCGATAGTTCCGCGTCCGGCCGAATTCTTTATTTTTGCCAGATTATTTCATCCTATACCTATGACCATCTCCTACACTTGGCTTAAAGATTATATTACCCTAACAGAATCACCGGAAGAAGTCGGCCACCTGTTAACGTCAACAGGACTGGAAGTGGAAAATATTGAATTGGTAGAGTCCATTAAAGGTGGATTAAAGGGATTGATTATTGGCGAAGTCCTTACCTGTGAAAAACATCCCAATGCAGATAAGTTATCCGTTACCACAGTAGATGTTGGTCGTGAACATCCGTTGCCCATTGTATGCGGAGCATCGAATGTTCGCGCAGGACAAAAAGTAATTGTGGCCGTTCCGGGCACTACGCTTCATCCAACAAAAGGAGATCTGTTTACCATCAAATCAACCAAGATCAGAGGCGAACAATCGGAAGGAATGATTTGTGCTGAGGATGAGATTGGACTGGGCGAAGACCATGCAGGTATTATTGTGCTGGACACACAACTTCCTAACGGTACGCCAGCATCAGAACTATATGATATTCATACGGATTACATCATCGAAATCGGGTTAACCCCAAACCGTGCCGATGCTGCTTCGCACATTGGTGTTGCCCGTGATCTGAAAGCCGTTTTAAACCGGGAAGTTCAATGGCCATCGGTTGACGCATTCAGCGTTGACAATACTACTTTACCCATAGCGGTAACCATTGAAAATAGGGAAGCATGTCCGCGCTACTCAGGCGTAACCCTTTCAGGCATTACCGTTGCTGAATCTCCGGAATGGCTCAAAGCACGGCTTACCGCAATCGGATTAACACCCATCAACAACATTGTTGATATCACCAATTATGTGTTGCATGAAACCGGTCAGCCCTTACATGCTTTCGATGCCGCTGCGATTGCCGGCAACCATGTTATTATTAAAACATTACCTGAAGGATCCACCTTTGTTACACTGGATGATAAGGAACGAAAACTCAAGTCAACAGACCTGATGATTTGCAATGCCTCTGAAGGCCTGCCTGCCGGACAGGCAGGAATGTGCATTGCAGGAGTGTTTGGTGGAAGCAAATCCGGCATAACTGAAAAGACCACTTCTGTATTCCTTGAAAGCGCCTGCTTTTCCCCGGATTATATCCGTAAAACCTCCATGCATCATGGATTAAAAACAGACGCATCGTTCCGGTTTGAACGGGGTACTGATCCGAACATCACCGTTTATGCGTTAAAACGTGCCGCCCTGCTGATTAAGGAAATAGCGGGAGGTACCATCACGTCAGAAGTGGTGGATGTGTATCCGGTTGCAGTAAAAAATCGCACAATAGAAGTAAAAGACAAAAACGTTAACCGCCTCATAGGCAATGTCATTCCAAGAGAAGAAGTAATCAACATCCTTACCCGATTGGACATTACCCTGATCGATTCTAAGGATGATCGCTATACGGTATCCGTGCCACCCTATCGGGTAGATGTAATTCAAGAAGCCGATATTATAGAGGAAATCCTGCGCATTTATGGGTTCAATAACATCGAACTCAAGCCCTTTGCGGGATCGGATTACATCGCTGAATTTCCGGAGAAAGACGGCAACAAATACAACAATACCATAGGGCAAATGCTGGTTGGCTCTGGGTTTTATGAAATCTGGACCAACTCCCTTACCAATGAGGCATATCAACAGAAGCATAACCTAACGTTCCAGGGAGACCCGGTACACATTCTGAATAAGCTCAGTGAAGAGCAGGGCATTCTCCGACAAACGATGTTGTTCACCGGACTGGAAGTGTGCGCCTACAACATTAACCGAAGACAAAAGGACCTCAAACTTTATGAGTTTGGAAAAGTGTACTATAAAGCAAACGAAACATACCACGAAGAAGAGCGCTTAGCGTTATACCTGAGCGGTAACCGGGAAGCGGAAAACTGGCAACGTACAACGGAACCTGTATCCTTCTTTGATATGGCCCGATATGTTCAAACCATTTTGCGGAAGTCGGGAGTTGATCAGGCTAAACAGCAGACCCTTTCCGATCCACTCTTCGATTATGGCGTTGAGCTGCTCTGGAAGAAAAAAATTATTGGCAAGCTGGGGAAAGTAAAATCGGCCTTGCAGAAAGATTTTGGCATTAAGCAGGATTTATTCTTTGCTGAATTAGATGCTGCCTTGCTTTTCAAACAATCAAACCCTAAGTTAGTAGTGACAGAGGTACCACGGTACCCCGAAGTGCGGAGAGATGTGTCGCTGGTGTTAGACAGAAATGTGAGCTTTGACGAGGTGAAGAACCTGGTACTCAAAACGGAAACACGACTCATCAGGGAAATCATTACATTTGATGTTTATGAGGGAGATAAAATTCCGGAAGGCAAAAAAGCATACGCGTTGGGCTTTACCTTGCTGGACGAAACTAAAACCCTGACGGACGAGGAGATTGAGTCAACCATGAATCGCCTGATGCAAGCCTTCGAGCAAAATTTGGGTGCAGTAATACGAAAATAAATAGAACCGATAGACCACCCCTTGCATCACAAGCGGCAGGAATCTAAACCTTGAAAAATTCTATTGCATGAACCAGGAAATGTTAAAGACCAACCTCAATGGTTTAGAGCGCAAGATTTTGGTGCTCGTTAATGAACATAAGAAACTGAAAGAAGAAATAAGATCTCTAAAAACTGAAAACCAGGAACTTAAAGCAGATATCCACAGCCGCGATGAGCAACTGGTTAATTTTAAAAATCAAATTAAAATCTCTAAAATTGTGGATAACATTAACCCGGAAGACGGAAGTGTTTCGGAGTTGAAAAAGAAAGTGGACGAGTATATACAGGAAATTGATACGTGTATCGCGTACTTGAGCCGATAGTAAACTGTAAGATCAGTACATGGAAGAATTAGCAATACGAATTAAACTTGCCGATCGTGAATACCCCATGCGGGTAAAAGCGCAGGACGAAGAAAAAGTACGAACTGCAAGCCGGCTGATTAATGAGAAATTGAAGTCTTACAAAGAGCAATTTGGCATTGACGATAAACAAGATCTACTGGCCATGGTCGCATTCGACAGCATTGTCGAGAAAATGACCTCCGAAGAAAACCATCAGGAAATTGATCAAACCGTATTTGAAAAGGTAAATCAATTGAACCATATGGTTTCGCAGTCCATTCTTTAACCACTCCTTACCTTTCGGGCAAGTAGCCATTTCGGGTTTGTATAACCCTAATTCTTACTGACATGCCTGAATTAGTCATCATAATTTCACTAAGCGTGATTGGTGCCATCCTGATTGGGCTGGCATTCGGCACATTTCTGTATAAGCGTAAGTACACCAGACGCCAAAAGGAAGTTGACTCAAAATTCAAACTTATCCTGAAGGAAGCTGAAATTGCTGCCGAAAACCTCAAGAAAGATCGAATCCTTGAAGCAAAGGAGAAGATTCTTAAAATGAAATCGGAGTTCGAAGATGAAGCAAACCGGAAAAAGAACCAGATTCTTTCGAACGAACAAAAAATCAAACAACGTGAACAACAGATCAGCCGTGAGTTGGAGCAAGTGAAACGTAAAGAGTCAGACCTTGCTGAAACCCAGCAAAATCTTGCCCATCAGCTGGAACTTGTTAAAAAGCGGAAGGAAGAACTTGATCGCTTTAACCAGCAAAAAGTAGAAATCCTCGAAAACATCTCAAAACTGACAGCCGATGAAGCCCGGGAACAACTGGTTGCTTCCCTGAAAGATGAAGCCCATACCAAGGCATCATCTTACATTAAAGACATTATGGAACAGGCCAAGCTTTCGGCAACGAAAGAAGCCCGCAAAATCGTGATCGAAACCATCCAGCGAACGGCAACGGAACATGCCATAGAAAACTGCGTATCCGTTTTCAACATTGAGAGTGACGATATTAAAGGAAAAATCATCGGACGGGAAGGACGCAACATACGGGCACTCGAAGCGGCCACGGGCGTGGAAATTATTGTAGATGATACACCCGAAGCGATCATTATTTCAGGGTTTGACCCGGTGCGGAGGGAAATTGCCCGCTTATCCCTTCACCGCCTGGTACAGGATGGTCGTATTCACCCGGCACGCATCGAAGAAATTGTGGCCAAGACTTCCAAAAACATTGAAGATGAAATAGTTGAAACCGGTGAGCGAACCGTTATCGATCTGGGTATTCATGGTCTCCATCCTGAATTGGTGAAAATGGTTGGCCGTATGCGCTTTCGCTCCTCGTACGGACAAAACCTGCTGCAACATTCACGCGAGGTAGCCAACCTGTGTGCCATCATGGCCACTGAGCTGGGCCTGAACGTTAAGCAAGCCAAACGTGCAGGCCTGCTGCACGACCTGGGAAAGGTTTGGCCTGAAGAACTGGAGAAACCACACGCTATTGTTGGCATGGAGCTGGCCCAGAAATACAAGGAACATCCAATCGTGTGCAATGCCATTGGCGCACACCATGATGAAATTGAAATGACCCACGCTATCTCGCCAATCGTACAGGCATGCGATGCCATTAGCGGTGCCCGCCCTGGCGCAAGACGTGAGGTGATGGAACAATACATTAAGCGCCTTCGTGAATTGGAAGAACTGGCCATCAGCTTTGATGGTGTAGAGAAATGCTATGCCATACAAGCCGGACGCGAGCTGCGTGTTATCCTCGATGCTGAAAAAGTAAGTGATGAACGCGCCAGTCAGTTAAGCTTCGATATCTCGCAAAAAATCGAGCGCGATATGCAGTACCCAGGACAAATAAAGGTTACGGTTATTCGTGAGATGCGTTCGGTGGCGTACGCGAAATAATTCAGATAGTTATTCAGTGAAAATAAACCCTCCCCTTTCGGGGAGGGTCCTCTCACGGTTAGTCTCTCAAAGCCAGTTCGGAGAGGAGTTTTTTGCTTTGAGGTTTGCCAACTAACAGACTAAGATTTATTTACTATACCTGGCGGATGCTTTTTCAATAGATTCATGCATGGATTCATACATATCTTCTATCATGCTTTGCATAATGATGCCCACACCTTCAAAATTCATCCCCATAGTGGTAACCTTCTTCTTTTCTCCTTCCATTTTTTTCTTGTCGTATTGACCAACCGTGATTGGTTTGGGTAAGAAAAAATAAGCGTCAGAATAGATGTTACCGGCATACCATCCATTACCCATATTCTGGGCGACATAATTTTTATCTTCTTTCGGAATCGGGTTGGGTCCATGAAGGGCCATTTTGATTCCGTGCATATTCACATTCTTA
>CAZCRJ010000123.1:5399-7424 GCA_964501015.1 uncultured Roseivirgaceae bacterium
GGATTTCGATGGAGATACTTAATACACCATCCACACCCAACTCCTTTGCCAAATCACTTCCTAATGATTCTGACCGAAGGTGGTCATAAGCAGCCGAAATATCCAATGGTCTGTAATAGTCTGCGGCTACCGAAATATCAACATGCTTGGTTTCTATGTTTCCCAGGAACTTACCGAGTTTGGATACATTCGGTGTAAATGTTCTGTAATAATATTCACGCTTATTTTCTGTGTCCAGGTATTCCTCAGGAGTTAAGATGCGCGCCTCGTTCTTTTGAAATGCAGCCTTCAAGGAATTAATAGAATTAACATGGACGTCATTGGCAAGTGCATTCCCGCCTGCAGGCGAAACCCATGTACTCGTAATGACGGTAACATTTCCGGCCGATGACACTTTGGTTGTTCCCAAGTCATAGATAAAGAATGTGATGAGAGCGATATTCTTTGGCAATTGATCCCGGCTTACCAAGACCGGATTTCTGCCGTGGCCATCATTGAAACCGGCAGCCGTCACAGGCTTTTGACCAACAACAATAGCCTTCTTAATTTTCTCAATTCCGGCCTTGTCTACATACTCTTTAATGGAATCTTGAGCTGTGAGTGTTAATGAGCACCCCATTAGTAGTGCCCATAAGCTGAGTTTCTGATGTCTTGTTTTCATGGCTTTGAGATTATTATTTATGCTCCTTGTTATTTAAATTTTACTGACTTGAGATAATTTTCAATGTCTTTAAAGCCAAGCTGTTTAGCATACGAGGAGGGCCTGTAAATACCATCGTTTAAACAAGTCGTTTTTGTTATTGCAATATTCCCCACTTCCTGCGTGTATTCTTTTTTCTTTTGATCAACAGTCATAATATAATCAGGGTCTCCATGTGTGATGCCACATTTTTCAACCAGAAGTTTAACCATTTCCATGTTGTTGTTTTCAATGGCATAGAAGATTGGTTTTTTGTTTTTTAGAACTGTATAGCATTTCGTCAGGGGAGAATAGTAACGTCCATGTACATCAATATCGCATTTCGCTCCTTTGTTAATCAGTTTTGATACGACATCCGTTTGATTCTTCATTACAGCGTAACTTAACAGGGTAAAGTCTTTCAGGTTTGTTCCATTTTTTTGGTCCCACTCGGTAAAGGTTTCATTGATGTTGGCACCGTTCTCAAGTAGCAAATCCATAGCTTCCATATTACCATTTCTGGCTGCGTAGCTCAATGGAGAAACGCCTGTTTTTTCCTTTTTATTGAGGTCCGCTCCCGCTTCAATTAACATCCTCATTAAGGGCGCTTTATTAAAAAAAGCAGCCGTAATAAGGGGTGTGGTCCCTACCGAGTTTGCGGCATTAACATCGGCTTTCGCTTTAATAAGGATTTCAATAAGTTTATCAGGATCATCCCAATCAGATTCTTTTGGATTCGTATACTTCTCGGGCATTGCTGTAACTCCTGCTGCTTTGTAGGCATTGGTCGTGTAAGAAACAGTTTCAGTCCGGCTTTTAGCAGTACTTGCCGTCATCATGATGGTTAACGGTGTTTCTCCATTATTATCTTTTGCATTCACATCCACACCCTTATCCACCAATAGTTGAACACATTCTGCGCAATTGCTTCTCCATGTGGCATAATGCAAAATGGTCATGCCATTCTTCATTTTAAAGTTTGGGTCTGCACCGGCATTCAGTAATATTTTCATGCTTTCAGGCATGCTCATCATAGCGGCTAACATCAACGGGGTCATGTCAACTTTACCGGCATTATTAACATTCGCCTTTGCGTCCACCATAATTTGTGTCATGTCTGCCCAAAGGACAGCAGAGCTTAAGGCAGGTGAACCATTTTTGTCTAACGCATTTACATCTGCTCCGTTGGCAATGGCTTTCTTTAATTTGTCGACATTATGCGTCTTGAAGGCATCAAACATGTCATCTGTGGAATCGGCAAATGTGTTTATCAATACCACGCACGCTAGCGCAATAAGTGCCGCTTTTTTCATTTTAGTACCTACTTTCATGGCTTTGAGGTTTAG
>CAZCRJ010000124.1:0-7172 GCA_964501015.1 uncultured Roseivirgaceae bacterium
ACCAGATTGTGGTTCTGGGGGTCGCGGGTTCGAATCCCGTCTTTCACCCATTTAATAGCCCCAAATGGGGCTTTTTTATTTATCGAAAGACTATGAAATCTATTTTAAGTAGTGTCCTGCTAGTGTTCCTTACTTTCTGGTGTAATGCCCAGTTTTCATATGATGCAAACCGCCTGATTCAAGATTTAGAGGTTCTTTCTGCTGATAACATGGGAGGTCGAAAGGTGGGAACAGAAGGTAGTGAGCTGGCACGTAACCTGATTGCAGACAGACTAAAGGAGCTTGGCGTGAAAACATTCGGATCACCCGATTACTTTCAGCCCTTCCAAATGACGCAATCTTTCGGGCAGGTAAAGACCGGTAACGGCACGAATATTCTGGGCGTTCGGGAAGGGAAGAAGAACCAAACCATCGTTATCAGTGCTCACTATGATCATGTTGGCACGATCAATAATAAAATTTATAATGGCGCAGACGACAACGCATCGGGTGTTGCTGCATTGCTTGCTTTTGCCGAATACTTCCAAAAAAATGCTCCTGACCATCGGTTGATTTTTGCCTTCTTCGATGCCGAAGAATCGGGTTTGCGCGGATCAGCTCATTTTGTAAATACCATCGATTTACAAAACGAGAATATCGTGTTAAACATTAATATGGATATGATCAGCCGAAGTGATAAACGTGAACTTTATGTATGTGGAACCTCTTACTATCCTTACCTCAAAAAACCATTTGATAATATTGTGTTGCCCGAAAATATTACCTTGCTCTTCGGGCATGACAATCCTTCAACCGGTAATGATGATTGGACCTATCAATCCGATCAGCTTAGTTTTCACAAAAAAAATATTCCCTTTCTCTATTTTGGTGTTGAAGACCATCCCGATTATCATAAACCAACAGATGATTTTGAAAAGATCAATGTTGATTTTTACAAACGAAGCGTTGAAACCATTCTTCAGGCCATCCTCCAGCTGGATAAAAACCTTAACTAAGCAGAACCTTAATAAAATTGTGAGTTAGGGATGTACTGAGATAGCACCCCTGGATTCCTATACTCCTTATTAAGGCCTTCAGTTTGGCGGAAGTAGGAACGATAGCTTACTTCAACGTTCACTTGAACAAATTTTTTTGCTATGTTTAATGTATGATCGCCTGGAGAGATTTTACGTCATACCCCCTTGATAAAAAAATATCAACCTTATATGAGCAAGGTTCCTTTGTGATGGCCATCCGGTATTATAACTACAAAGTCAATCTCTATTTGCTTGGAACAAATTATGTGGAAGTATTCGTCAACCATAAGTTTGCCTCTATTGAAAAAATTTCGCTGCTGGATTCATCCCACTCAAGAATGAAATTTTATTCTGATCAGATTAAACTACCGGGAGGAATTATTGGATACTAAAAAGCCCTCCGGAGGGAAGGGCTTCTCATCAGCATTGATATGTATACCGTTACGCTGTTGCGGTGGTTGATTCTTCAAATTTGGATGCAGACGCTTTTAGGGCAACCGTTTTCTTTGCCTTATAACTACAGTACCCACACTGATAATGCTTCAGCAACTCACCCTCTTCAACTGGTGTAGGAGCCCTCAATATTTCTTCCTTCACCACCTTGAAGGTCTGGTAATTACATTCGGGGCATTCCAGTGCATGAAGGTGCCCTGAGTACTTTTCTATTTTAATATAGCCTGTCTCTTCATCTTTCCATACATCGTAGTCAATGGAGAAAACATTCTCTTCGGCCTGCATGCCTTCATCCAGGTAGGCATCTTCTTCTTCTTCGCTCAATAACTTCATAGCCTTACCCGATTTCGGAGAAACTCTAGGCTTGTAACGAAGGGCCCGTAAACGCTTTTCGATATAGAATGGGTAATAGAATTTAAGCAGATTTTGAACGATCAAAATGGCGATTAACCCAACTGCACTGGTAGTAAATATGCGTACAATCAGCAATAATGTGTTGAGCTCAGTAATATAGGAGTTTGCATAAAAACAACATCCAATTACCAAGACAATAGAGGCAAGCAGTAATAGTTTGATTTCATTCCTGTTAATGTAATCATACTTTGACTTTGGATCGCTGGTCGTTGCTAATTTCACGAGATGTCCGAGAACGATCAAAAGCGCTAACGCCCACGAACCATACGCAATGTTTTGAGCCATTGCATTCCAGGGTCTATAGATTGCTTCTAATTCTTCCATTTGGGGTTTGGTTTTGGATTTCTAGTTTACAAACAAATATAAATTTCTAGTTCAGTTTAACCTAATCTGCATTCGCCCATGCGCAGAATAAGTAGCTCAATTTAATACACTTTTCTGCAAAATATCAAAAAATCGGAGCAATAAGTATTTTTCGAGCCTGACGAATGGCCTTATTTACTTTATAGAAGCTATGAAGTTTTGTATCGCATGGGCTGTCTCCTCCTCCTTTTCAAGAAAGCTCATGTGGCCAACGTTATCCAAAATGCGAAGGGTGGGATGTTTTACCAGGCCAGCCTGTTCCTCTATTTCCGGGTAAGGAATAAGGGTATCCTCTCGTCCGGCCAAAAATAAAATAGGCTTTGAAAATGACCTTAACACATGAGTGCGGTCGGGCCGGTCGCGCATGGCTTTGCTGTAAATCAACAATATTAACGGAGAAGTTTTTACGCCATGTTCAACTAAAGCTGCACTATGAGGGTTTGACTTTTTATAAAACAATGGCGGTATAAAGGATCGTACGAAGGGTTCTACACCATGATGGCTGATAAACTCCATAACTTTATTCCTGTTCAGTTTCCGCTCCGTTGTTTCGGCATACGCAGTTGTATTAACTAATCCAAGTGCTGAGAATAGTTCAGGTTTCTTCTCTGCCATTGCCAGAATAATATATCCGCCAAGGCTGTGACCCAGCAATACACTGGTTTCAAGCTTTAAATTAACGGACAGTAATTCCAGTACTTGGTCTGCCACATCATCTATAGATTGTGGAGCGGGGATCAATAGGCTGTTTCCAAAACCAGGGAGGTCTATGGCGATAACCCGGTAATTACGGGCAAGGTGGTCCACCAAGTGATCCCAGACTGCATGTGTTTCACAAAATCCGTGAAGCAGGATAACGGGCAAACCGTGCCCTTTTTCTTTGTAATAAAGTGGAGACAAATTATCTGATCCGGGAGGCTACCTCCAGCATGCTTACCACTGCCTTTTCAATATGATCAGGGTCAAATCCACATTCGCGGTGTAACTCCAACTGCTCACCGTGCTCAACAATCCGATCCGGAATACCCAAGCGTTGAACAGCAGCCTGGTAGTGATGATCTGCCATAAATTCCAATATAGCACTACCGAAACCGCCTTGTATACAACCATCTTCAATGGTCATAATTTTAGTGTAATTGGAAAACACTTCATGCAACAGGTCTTCATCCAATGGCTTTACAAACCGCATATCAAAATGCCCGATACGGATGCCCTGTGCCTCCAACCTGTTGCAAACTTCAGTGGCATAATTTCCGATATGACCAATGGATAAAATTGCCAGTTCTTCTCCATCGCGCAATTTCCTGCCCTTTCCAATTTCTATTGCCTCCATTGGTTTCCTCCAGTCAGGCATAACACCCTGGCCTCTGGGATACCGTATGGAGAACGCATTTCCTTTGCGAGGTATTGAAGCCGTAAACATAAGGTTTCGCAATTCCTGCTCATTCATTGGAGCGGCTATGATCATGTTGGGCAAGCACCGAAAATAGGCAATATCATATGCCCCGTGATGGGTGGGACCGTCAGCGCCTGCAAAACCTGCCCGATCGAGACAAAAATTAACCGGCAAGTTTTGGATACAAACATCATGTACCACCTGGTCATAAGCCCGCTGCATAAACGAACTGTAGATGTTACAGAACGGGATTAATCCTTGTGTAGCCAATCCCGCAGAAAAGGTTACGGCATGCTGTTCCGCAATGCCTACATCAAATGCACGATCAGGCATTTCTTTCATCATGATATTCATCGATGAACCTGACGGCATAGCTGGCGTTATCCCGAATATCTTATTATTTTCTTTCGCCAGTTCCACAAGGGTGTGCCCGAATACATCCTGGTATTTTGGAGCCTGAGGCTTTTCATGTACTTTTTTATGAATTATCCCTGAAATTTTATCGAATGTTCCCGGTGCATGCCAGGTAGTAGCGTTACCTTGCTCGGCAGGACCGTATCCCTTACCTTTTACGGTAACACAGTGAAGTATTTTAGGGCCCTTAATATCTTTAAGGTCTTTCAGCACACTAACGAGGTGATTGATATCATGCCCATCTACTGGCCCGAAGTATCTCAGGTTCAGCGATTCAAATAGGTTACTTTGACTCAGCACGGCTGCTTTAATTCCATTTTCAATTTTGGAAACAATTTCCTGGGCATTCTTACCAAACGTTGACAATTTGCCTAACATGTTCCAGACATCGTCCTTCAGTCGGTTATAGGTCTTTGACGTGGTAATGTCTGTCAGGTAGTCTTTGAGTGCTCCAACATTCGGGTCAATAGACATACAATTATCATTGAGGATAATCAGAATATTGGAATCGGATACCCCCGCATGATTCAGACCTTCAAAAGCAATTCCTCCCGTTAAAGCACCATCTCCGATAACGGCTATATGTTGCTTTTCAGGCAGATTCAAATATTTTGATGCCACGGCCATACCCAATGCAGCCGAGACAGACGTTGAAGAATGTCCAACACCAAAGGTATCATACGGACTTTCACTGCGCTTTGGAAAGCCTGATATGCCTCCATAAAGTCTGTTTGTATGAAATGATTCCTTTCTTCCTGTTATTATTTTATGACCGTAGGCCTGATGACCAACATCCCAAACCAGTTGATCTTCGGGGGTGTTAAACACGTAATGTAAAGCAACGGTTAATTCTACTACGCCCAGGCTTGCCCCAAAATGTCCACCATACACGGAAACATTATCAACTATAAAATGACGGAGCTCATCACACAACTGCACCAGTTGAGCCTGATCCAGTTTTTTCACATCGTCAGGGCTATTGATTTTTGCCAATAAAGGGCCTTGGGTAATAAGCATGCTATGCGTTTTGGTATTTAGGCAATTTCCGTTTTTAACACGTGTGGTACTAAAATGTTTAATGCATCCTGAGAAACATCCCTGCAAAAATACATAATTAAGCCTTTTCATGGTTAATTGTTAGACAACCTGTTATTTCGGGAGCAGAGTGTTGATTTTTAGAATAAATTTGCCCCATAATGGCAATCACTACGCACGACAATTTTGAGATAAAGCTTCCCTTGTTCGAGGGGCCTTTTGACCTGCTTCTGTTTTTTATTGAACGGGATGAACTTGATATTTACGATATCCCAATCGCTAAAATCACGAACGATTTTCTGGATTATCTCCACCATCTCGACACCCTGAATGTAGAAGTTGCCAGTGAATTTATTCTGGTAGCGGCCACGCTGATGCGCATTAAATCCAAAATGCTATTGCCCCGTCCGCAAATTGATGAACAGGGAAATGAGATTGACCCCCGTGAAGAGTTGATTAAGCATCTTCTTGAATACAAGAAATACAAGTCGGTTATTGACGCTTTCCATAAAATGGAGGAGACCGAACTGATGAAAGAAAAACGGGGCAACCTGATGAAGGAAATCAGAATTCTTGCAGAAAGCAGCAACGTGGAAGCAGAACTTCAGGATGTGGACCTCTTTAAATTGATGTCAGTCTTTGAAAAAGTACTCAAACGTTTCGAGGCTGAAAAGAATAAACCTGTTCACCAGATTATCCAATATCCGTATACCATCGAAGGACAAAAGGATTATTTACTGGAAGAAATCCGATCCAAAAAAAGAATATCGTTTACTGAAATTGTTGAAACCTATAAAACACGGATTGCGCTGATTTTCAATTTCCTCGCCATCCTGGAATTGCTGGCCATTGGCCAATTGGGAATACAGGTAGGCGATGGGTTTAATAACTTTTGGGTTACTTCGGGTGAGGAAATTCAATCAGAAGCCTGATTAATTTTTTCTTGGCCTCGCTTCGAATTGATCCACTAATCCACCGGTCAGGCGGATCAGGTCAGTTTTACTGGCCAGAACAGAATAAGTTGCCAGGAAACTTTCCAGTGCGGCATTCTGGTAGGCTTCCTGAACGATACGAAGATCAATTGCACTTAAGGCACCGTTTTTATACCGTTCATTCCCGAGCTCAAGATTTAACTCTGCAGCCTTTAATTTTATATTGGCTATTTCTACCAATTGCCTGAGCAGATTATAATTTTCGTGTGTGATGACTAAATCGTTCTCCAGGGAAAGTTTAAGTTGATCTGTTGTTAACTGACCCATTCTTTCCTGTATCTGTGCATTCTCAATATTTCGTTTTATCTGTCCTCCGTTAAAGAGTGTATACCGCATAGCAAAGTTTCCGTAGGCGCCATAGGAATACCCATCGTTAGTTTGATTAACCAGAATGCGGCTAGGTACAGTGTTGGTTACAGGAAAGTCAGTATTCCCATTCACATACCCAACCGTATTGGTTACCGGTTCCCCGGTATTCGATCCGAAATTAGCATTGAGCCGATCCAGTGATCCGGTAGCGCCCGCATTAAACGTTATGGTGGGGTACCGGTCACTCATGGATGCACGGGTGGATAGACGAAGCAATTCCTGATTAATAAACTGGTTACGGAGGTTGGTGTTGGTAGCACTCATTTTCTGTCGCAAGTCTTCCTCCCGGTAAACCTCATCAATAAACATGAGCGAGTCGGTTAATGTATAGGTGTTACTGATTTTCTCATTCAGTATCAGGTTTAAATTTCTGATGGTGTTTTTAAGCGTAAGCTCTTGTAATAAAAAATTGGTGGAGTCTGTCAGGTAGTCATTCTGTGCCTGCAATACATCAAAGGTAATTGCGCCACCGAGCTCTTTTCGCAGCTTAACATAATCAAACCGCTCACGGGAAAAGTCCATAACCCGCTTTCTAACCAACACGCGCTCACGTTCCATCAGCGCCTGGTAGTATCCAAGGATAATAGATTGTATGGTGCTCTCAATCACAAGTGTTGCGTTACCATAACTTAGCTCCTCCAGTTGTTCCAGTCTGCGTTTGGAAACCTTAATGAAAAATCCGTCAAACAAAACGAATTGCACATCCAGTTGTCCATTCAG
>CAZCRJ010000124.1:7182-7424 GCA_964501015.1 uncultured Roseivirgaceae bacterium
CGGAACCGCAAACGGGTTGGCGGGTTTGCGATAGGTAATACCATTATTCTGATTTGCACTTAAATTCACGAACGGCAATGCTCCTGCTACTCCCCAGGTGTTGTTACCGGTAGCAATGTCGATCTCAAGTTTTTGGATTTGAACATCAAAATTGTTTTGAAGCCCAAGTTCAATAGCGCGGGCTAAACTTAATGGCTCTTGTGCCGGGGAGTTAATTGAAATGATAATGAATAGAACCAGTG
>CAZCRJ010000125.1:0-7370 GCA_964501015.1 uncultured Roseivirgaceae bacterium
CTTGTTTTACTTTAACCTGGCAGCTTAACCGAACGTGGTCGGCTTTTTCTTTACGACTTAAATGACCCAGCTCTGTTGGGAGTACATCACCGCCACCTTCTTCCACCACACATTTACACATGGCACAGGTTCCACCGCCTCCGCAGGCCGAGGGAATAAATATTTTTTGATTGGCCAGTGTTGACAGCAAGGATGAGCCAGCCGAAACCGTAACCGGGTTTTGTTCATCGCCATTAATAATAAGCTTTACAGGCCCTGATTGTACCAGCTTGGTTTGTGCAAAAAGCAGAAGACCTACCAGTAAGAGGATAATAAAGGTAAACGCGATTATAGAAGTTGCAATAATCATTGAAAATCAGGTTTTATGGGACACAAATATATTGTTCCCAAGCGGGAAACTGTATATAAAAACACAGATTTTTAGATGATGTTTTGCTGATTTCCCGTCAGGCTGCAGAATATTGCTGCACCTCGCTATTTTCCTGCGTCACTATGAATCTGGCCTTAGGGGCAAGGATAATACCAACCCCTTCCTTTTGTGACCATTGGCTAATCTTTTCAATGCTGGCCACACCCACCATATAGTGCTGATCGTTAGCAGCATACCCTGCGTGGAATATAGAGAAATCGCCTATCCCTATTTTTGTTCCTTCTGTAAAGCGAACAAAACACTCCATCTGGGTATTGTTGGAAAAAATTGTATTACCGGCCTGTTGCAGTTTTTTATATTCATATCGATAATCAAATGTGAGGGCAGAGATGTCGGACAGCACGGCAGAGCCAGTAGGATAGCTGCCCGCACCTTTTCCAACAAAAAGTTGCTTTTCTGAAAATACACCTTCCAACGTTACAGCATTGAATTCATTTCGTACCGAATGAAAGGGATGATGTTCTTCCACAAATTGCGGAGCAACTAATCCAAACACCTCGTTTCCTGATTTGACAGCACGGGCAACCAATTTTATTGAATATCCGTTTTCGCGGGCAAATTTAAGGTCGAGGTTGCTGATGTTATCGATACCGATATTCAAAATGCTTTCAGGTTTTACAAACACGCCAAAGGCATGCGTTATGGCAATGGCCAATTTGAACTTCGGATCAAAGCCTTTTACATCCAGATCAGGATTACTTTCTGCAAAGCCAAGTTCCTGTGCTTGTAGCAAGGCATCACCATAACTTTTACGTTCTTCAAATACTTTGGTAAGGATATAATTAGTTGAACCGTTGAAGATTCCCTCTATACCAGAAAGCAAATCATTATCGTAGTACTCTTCAAGATTTCGGATGATGGGGATACTCCCGCAAACGGCACCTTCATACAAAACAGAACGATCATATTGTTTTTGAAGCGTATAAATCTCCTCCAGGTGCTCCGCCAGCATTTTTTTATTGGCAGTAACAACATGCTTGCCTTTCTTCAGCGCCAGCTTCAGGATTTCAAAAGCTGCTTCCGCATCATCAATAAGCTCCACCACAACATCAATTGCCGGATCATTAAGAATATCATTTTTTTCATAAGTAATCAACTCTTGCTGTATCGTTCTGGATTTATTCTTATCCTTTACACAAATTTTTCGGATTTCAGCCTTTAGTCCTCTTGTTTCGTGTAAGACATGATAAAGTCCCTGACCGACACATCCGAAGCCAAACAGGCCTAACGTTAAATTCTTTTTCATGTTGAAATAGTGCTTAATGATTTTTTAAAAAATTGATTTATGATTTTTTTTAATTGATCTGATTCTATCAGGAATCCATCGTGTCCATGCGTTGATGAAATGATCGTTAACTCAACCGAGGGTATGTGCAGGTGTAAGAATTCTTGTTCCGATACCGGAAACAAAAGGTCATTGGCGATACCTATCAAAAGTGTTTTTGATTGGATTTGTTTCAATGCTTGTTCAGCAGAACCTCTTCCCCTGCCAATGTTATGGCTATCCATCATTTTTGAAAGGGTCCAGTAGGTAAACGCATTGAAACGTTTGGAAAGTTTTGCGCCCTGGTAGCGTTGATAGGAGGCTGCACGAAATCCATCCAACACTTCGGTATTTTTTTCCTCCTGGGTTTTGGCAAAGGATGAATACTGCCTATACGAAAGTATGGCAACGGCCCGGGCTGCCCTTAAACCTTCCAGACCTGCGCGCTCATCGTTGTTATTCCACGATGTATCTGCTTCTATGGCCATGCGTTGGGCTTCATTAAATGCAATTCCCCAGGGGGAGTGAACAGCATTGCAGGCTATCAGTAAGGCATGTTGAAAAACTTCTGGCCGGGATATAATCCATTCCAGTGCATGTTGCCCACCCAATGAACCACCAATGATGGTGTTGATTGTTGTTAATTGCAGGTGCTCCCGTAACAAGTCGAAAGCTTTTACAACATCGCGGTTCGTAAGCAGAGGAAAGGAATGAAACCAGGGCTTTCCGGTTTCGGGATTAACCGATAAGGGGCCAGTGGATCCATAGCAACCACCCAACGTATTTACGCATATTATCAGGTAGTGTTCAGGATCAAAGGCACTCCCTTCTTCAAATAAATCTTTCCACCATTGCGTAACATCTGCGCTTCCGGTTAAGGCATGACAAACCCACACTACATTGGAACGGCTGGAGTTTATTTTTCCAAGGGTAGTATACCGCAACTGGAAGCCGGGAAGTTTTTCTCCCGACTCCAGTTCAAACGGATTATGGTAATGATAAGTATGGTTTTGTAGTTCCATGCGCTACTTCAGTTGAGATTAGTTTTTAGCGAGTTCCTGTGCAAATACTTGTTCAAAAGCCTGTTGAAGGTCAGCCTTGATGTCGTCAATGTGTTCGAGCCCAGCAGAAATTCGCAACAGCGTTGGCAGCACTCCGGTTGAAAGTTGTTCTTCTTCAGAAAGTTGCTGATGGGTAGTAGCCGCTGGCTGAATGATAAGCGTTTTTGCATCGCCCACGTTGGCCAGGTGGCTCACCAATTTCAAACTATCTACAAATTTTGTCGCGTTGTCTTTAGTTCCTTTAATGGTGAACGACAGCACAGCACCAAATCCATTTCTAAGGTATTTTTTAGCGAGGTCATGATAAGTACTACTCCTTAATCCCGGATAGTTTACACTTTCTACTTTTGGATGTTGTTCGAGCCATTCAGCAAGATTTAGCGCATTATCTACCGCACGCTGTACCCGCAGCGACAAGGTTTCAAGTCCTTGCAGGAAGAGGAAAGAGTTAAACGGACTCAGTGCCGGACCGAAATCGCGAAGACCTTCTACGCGCGCACGAATGATAAAGGAAATGTTGGGTAAGCCAAGCGGATTTCCCTCACCGAACACATCCCAGAATTTTAAGCCATGATAGCCTTCAGAGGGTTCAATAAACTGAGGGAATTTACCATTGCCCCAGTTGTAATTTCCGCCATCTACAATCACTCCGCCAATGGAGGTGCCATGTCCGCCAATCCATTTCGTAGCAGAAGCTACCACCACGTTGGCACCGTGTTCAAGTGGGCGGAATAAATAGCCGGCTGCGCCAAAGGTATTATCCACAATCAATGGCAGATCATATTTTTTGGCCAGTGCCGCGAGGGTTTCAAAATCGGGGATGTTAAAACCCGGATTACCAATGGACTCCAGGTAAATCGCTTTTGTGTTTATATCGATTAGTTTTTCAAAAGCTTCTGGCTTATCGCCTTCTGCAAAGCGTGCATCAATACCCAGGCGCTTGAACGAAACTTTAAATTGGTTGTAGGTGCCTCCATACAAAAACGAAGTAGTAACAAAATTATCACCTGCCTGAAGGATGTTGTTGAGCGCAATAAATTGTGCGGCTTGCCCAGAGCCAACCGCTAATGCGGCTACGCCACCCTCCAGTGCTGCAATTCTTTTCTCCAGCACGTCAGTAGTAGGATTCATGATGCGCGTGTATATGTTTCCGAATTCTTTTAGTGCAAAGAGATTCGCTCCGTGTTCCGAATTTTTGAAAGCATACGAAGTAGTTTGATAAATGGGCACGGCACGTGAACCTGTAGTAGGATCAACCTCCTGCCCGGCATGAAGTTGAAGCGTTTCGAAACGATAGTTTGACATAGTGATAGTTGTTTAAAAGTTGATAATTGAATATTCTAAAAAGGAGAAAAGTACAGACACACGATGACCTGTTTGGTCAGTGCACTGATTGTGAAATTGTTAGGCTATGAATGAAGGATGCTTAACAACAACACGGACAACAAATACACATACAACAAGGCTGCTGCATGTCGGTTGTCATGTTGTGGTAAAGCGATGTGAAGGGAGCGAATAAAGCACGTAAGCCTTGAAGGCTTAATTCTGAAAGGGTGTTGATGATCGTTTTCATTTTTTAATCGGTTTATAGTTCTCCTCGGCTCCTTGCCGGGAGCAGGAATTAGCACCTTTCTCACCTTTAGTGGGATGGTTGCTAGCGCTTCATAGAGCCTGTTCTCTCAGCGCTTCTTTATAAATCGATTGAGCGATGCGCTTTCTTCGACTTGATAAGACAAACGTAGTGTTCATTCATTCGGTTTCCAAAAAGTTTGAATTAATTTTTTTGTTTAACCTTTCGGACACTCGTTAGCAATGGTTTCATTATGCTAGTTGCTTGATTTTACTTTTCAGCTTTTCAAACGTTAGTTTCAAATCAGTAATCAAATCTTCTGCATCTTCAATGCCACATGAAAGTCGTATAAGCGAATCGGCAACACCCGATTGCAATCGTTTTTGCCGCGGAACTGATTTATGCGTCATCTGTGAAGGATGACAGATAAGACTTTTAACACCGCCCAAACTCTCGGCTAACTTGAAGTATCGGGTAGATGTAACCACTGCAGTTGCTGCTTCTTCCTTGTCGTCTTTCAAAGTGAAGGAAATGACTCCTCCAAACAAACCGTTTTGCTGACGCGCAGCCAGTTCGTGGTTTTTGTGATGGGCTAAGCCCGGGTAGTAAACGTTATCTACGTCTTCGCATTGTGTCAGAAATTCTGCCACTGCCAATGCAGTTTTACATTGACGCTCCACACGTAAGGTTAAAGTTTCAATGCCACGAATGGTTAACCAGCAATCTTGCGGACCGAGTATTCCTCCGGAAGCATTTTGAATGAATTTTATTTTTTCGGCAAGAGCTTCGTTTTTTACGACTACCAATCCAGCAACCAGATCAGAATGTCCGGCAAGGTATTTTGTTCCGCTATGGACTACAATGTCGGCACCTAGTGTCAACGGTTGCTGTGCAATAGGCGATGCAAAGGTATTATCAACTACTACCAACGCATTATTAGCATGAGCAATGGCGACAATCTTTTCAATATCAGAAACTTTAAGCGTTGGGTTGGTGGGAGACTCCAGCCAAACAAATTTTGTTTTCTTGTTGATGTAATCCACTACGTTATCTGCATCGGAAGTATCGACATAGTGAATTTTGATTCCGAATTTTTCATACACGTGTGTAAATAGCCTGTATGCTCCTCCGTAGAGATCGTCAACGGCAACGATTTCATCGCCAGTTGATAAAAGTTTTATAACAGCGTCAATAGCGGCAAGCCCTGTAGCGAACGCAAAACCGGAATGCCCGCCTTCGAGTTGTGCAACAATATTTTCCAGCGCAAGGCGTGTTGGATTGTTGGAGCGTCCGTAATCAAAGCCCTTGTTTACACCGGGTGCTTCCTGCACATAGGTGGCGGTTTGATAAATCGGAACGGAGATGGAGCCGGTTAATTCGTCAACCGGTACAGAGTGAATGAGGTTTGTTGTTGTGCCCATAGTAAATGATTTTTTTAGTTTACAATTAGTTAAATCACTTACCAGGAAAAGCTTGCCTGACGCAGGCAGGGGCTATCGAAAATCGCTTCTTTATGTATGAACATAAAAAAAGCTCTTCCGAAAAATCAGAAGAGCTGTTCGATATTTTATGATAATATTTCTGAGCTAAACTCTGACTTATCTTTCCATGACATTTATCGTCATAGTTGGAGTTGGCACCTTACCCTGATATAAAATATCAGAACAGGTTGTCAAGGCTTCACAGGGCCATTTCCCTCTGCCTTTCTTGATAAGTGGAATGATAAAGAACGTTGCAGTTGCTACTGCTTGGTGGGTCAAACGTAGGTGTTCGTTTGATTTCTTCCAAGAGCATCACAAATATTTTTTTTAAAAATCAGTCTAACGAATGTTCGTGAACGTACTTTTTGATGAGCAGTATTTGTCCGATATGATAGATGTCGTGATGGATAATTCCGTGCAGCAACACATAGAAATCGTATTTTCGGCTAGCCACTTGTTCACTAAGTTGATCGGAGGTAATGGTTTCAATGGCCTTCAAAAGTTCTGCCTGACTAGCATCAAGTTTGTGTAAAGCGGTGGCCCAATCAGTAGCAGGTGGAAAATTATCCTCATCGGATAGTTCAAAAGTTGTATCGCCCAACAAGCGTCTGGTAACAAATGTACGCCACGAAACCATGTGCAAGACGAGTTGAACAATGCTATGGCTATCACCAATTTTTTTTCTGGCGATGGTATCGTCTATATCGTTCAGAACTTCAGTAACGGATGGCCCGTGCCAGGCTTTACCAGTATAAACCCGTTGAACAAGTTTGCCCAGGTGTTGAATTTCTGTCATGCTATCAGGTTAACATACCACCATCTACCTGCAATACCTGACCTGAAATGTAGGATGACATATCCGATCCCAGGAACACACACGCCTCGGCAACATCTTCCGGTTTGCCACCACGTTTTAAGGGGATAGCATCTCGCCATCCTTGTACGGTTTTTTCATCAAGCTTACCTGTCATTTCGGTTTCAATGAATCCGGGCGCTATGGCATTGGAGCGAATACCACGAGAGCCCAATTCCAGGGCAACAGATTTAGTAAACCCAATGATACCTGCTTTTGATGCAGCATAATTGGCCTGACCAGCATTGCCTTTTAAACCCACTACAGATGTCATATTTATAATCGAGCCACTTTTTTGTTTCATCATGGGCTTGGTAGCTGCCTTTACTGTATTAAAACACGACTTCAGGTTTACATTAATGACTTTGTCCCATGCTTCTTCCGTAAGGCGAAGGAGGAGATTATCCATGGTGATCCCAGCATTATTTACCAGAATATCCAATGAGCCAAACTCGGCTACTACATCGTTAACTAATTTTTCAGCTTGAGTGAAATCAGAAGCATCAGACCGGTAGCCCTTAGCTTTAACTCCTTGCGCGGCAAGCTCAGCTTCGAGGGCCTGACCTTGTTCTACACTGGATAAATAGGTGAAGGCGACATTGGCTCCTTGCTCAGCAAATTTCAAAGCAATTGATCGTCCGATTCCCTTTGATGCCCCGGTTACGAGGGCTGTTTTTCCTTGGAGTAGCTTCATGGTAATAGGTTTGTTCC